>SFEK01000030.1 GCA_004557285.1 Bacteroidales bacterium
CCTTTGTACTCAACAATCCACCATATCACATCATGAATAAATTGCCCGAAAATACGATCATTGAAGGTCTTTGCCAATGCGAAGGACGCATCACCAACAAATATTTCTATGGTTACTGCCGTCGTGCCTATTTGATATACGACCGCAAGTACCAGCTGCATGGCAAAACGGGGCTCGACTTCTATTCTCTTGCCCATGAATATTACATCTATCTGCTCACCCATCATTTCAAACCTTTGAAAGACAAGCCCATGTCAATGAAACTGTCCACATGGATGGTGCACGGGTTTCATTTTGTGGTGCTCGACGCGCTGAAAACCTACAACAAGGCTTTTGAGCATCAGAGCGAAGAGTCGTCGGATGTGGTGCTGGAATACATCCGCACGAACAACGAGGAGGAAGGATTTCTCTTTCAGGTGGCAGAAGCTGTGGCCACACATTATCAAGACCGCACCATGCAAGAGATTGCCCACATGGTGATTTATGCGGGATTCAAGCAAAAAGAGGTGGCAGAGCAGTTGGGCATCACGCCGGCTGCCGTCAACATGAGATACAAGAAGATGATGGAAGAGGTGATTACACCGTTCGTCATCGAGAACTATGGCAAAGGGCTGCAAGAGATGTCTGTCGCTGCTCCCAAGATGTCGGCTTCGCCCATGCCTATGTGCTACAATGCCATTCCGGAATTCATGTGCGAAGATGCATCACAGAATATTACCTTTACAGAAAACATGATGGAAAATCACAGAATTACACCTACGATGATTCATGCGCTCCAGCCGAACGAGATTTTCGTATTCGGTTCCAACCTTCAGGGCATTCATGCCGGAGGTGCCGCACGCACAGCCCGCATAATGTTCGGAGCCGAGATGGGCAATGGTGTGGGCTTGCAAGGACAGTCGTATGCCATTCCCACCATGCAGGGTGGCGTGGAAACCATCAGGCCCTATGTTGACCAATTCATCAGTTATGCCGAGGCTCATTCCAAACAACATTTTCTCGTCACCCCCATCGGCTGCGGCATCGCGGGTTTCTCGCCAGAAGAAATCGCCCCACTGTTTGACAAGGCACACCATGTCGAGAACATCTATCTGCCTGAGTCGTTTTGGGATATATTGAACCGTTGAAAAAACACTATTTGATGATATTTTTATCTCAAAAACGTATGAATGGAGGGGGTGACCTAGACGAACAATAGACGAACAATAGACGAACAATAGACGAACAATAGAACAACAGAAGGCGAAATGAAGGCGAAATGAAGAAAAACTGTCTGCTTTGCGCAGTTTGCGCACGAAAGGTCAAAAAAAAGGTTCTTAACGAAGAAAAGTATCTGCCAAAACAGATACTTTTCCATTTACCCATGAAGGTAAGCAACTATATATTCTTTGAGCCTCTTGTCGGATTCGAACCAACGACCCCGAGATTACAAATCACGTGCTCTGGCCAACTGAGCTAAAGAGGCGGGTGGGCAAGCTACTTGCATCGCGCCGCTACAACCAACTACCTTTGCTACGTTCCCGTCCTGGAGGATTCGAAGGGAGCTGGCCGTGCAAGACTTACCCGTTTTGCGGCTGCAAAGGTAATGAAAAATTTATAGATAGCAAGAACATTTCCCTGCTTTTTTCATCTTTTAACTATTTTTGGACCTATCTATACCCCTTTTATTGGTGAAAAATAATTACTTTTGCACACCAATAGACACAACAAGGCATGGCAACACGTGAAGATTACGAACAATTAAAAGCATTTGCGCGCATCGACGGCGCCATTACAGGTGGTTTATGGATTCTCAGTTTCGCCCTTTTTGTGGCTGGATTCCAGCAACCCATGCTCAGCACGCTCTCTGTTTTGACAGGCATTTTCTCTCTTGTTCTTGCCTCCATTCGCCTTCGCCGCTTCCGCGACAACATTCTCGACGGCGTCATTTCGTTTCGCAGGGCTTTCGGCTACAGCATCTTCACCTACTTGTATGCATCGCTGCTGCTTGCCGCTGCCCAGTACATCTACTTCCAGTTCATGGACCACGGTTTTGTTATTTCGCAATACATGGCCATGGGCAACCTGCCCGAATTCAAGCAGTTGCTGCAGCTCTACGGCATCACGGCTGAAGAGATGAAACTGGCCATGGACACTCTTGCCCAACTGCGCGCCATCGACATTGCCCTGCAGTTTTTCACCATGAACATCTTCATGGGACTGGCCTTGAGCCTTCCTGTGGCAAGCATCAACAAATCATCAAACAAGCGCATCAAATAAACTCACAATATGGACATATCAGTAGTAATACCATTATTCAATGAAGAAGAATCCCTGCCTGAACTCTATGCATGGATAGAACGTGTGATGAAGGCCAACGACTTCAGCTACGAAGTGATATTCATCAACGATGGCTCCACCGACCGTTCTTGGCAAGTCATTGAGGAACTGTGCAGCAAGCACCCCACAGCCAAGGGCATCAAGTTTCGCCGCAACTACGGCAAGAGCCCTGCCCTGTACTGCGGTTTCAAGGAGGCCGAAGGGGATGTGGTCATCACCATGGATGCCGACCTTCAGGACTCTCCCGACGAGATACCGGAACTTTACCGCATGATCATGCACGATGGTTACGACTTAGTGTCCGGCTACAAGCAGAAACGTTACGACCCGCTGTCGAAGACCATCCCCACCAAGCTGTTCAATGCCACAGCAAGAAAAATCAGCGGTATCAAGAACCTGCACGACTTCAACTGTGGACTCAAGGCCTACCGCAAAGACGTGGTGAAAAACATCGAGGTGTATGGAGAGATGCATCGCTACATCCCCTATCTGGCCAAGAACGCCGGATTTGACAAGATTGGCGAGAAGGTCGTTCACCACCAGTCACGCAAATACGGCAAATCGAAATTCGGCCTCAACCGCTTCTTCAACGGTTATCTCGACCTCATCACACTTTGGTTTTTGAGCAGTTTTGGCAGAAAGCCGATGCATGTATTCGGTTTCCTGGGCACGCTGGTGTTCATCATCGGCTTCATCTCTGCCGCCATCATTGGTGTTGACAAGTTATGGGCTTTGTCCCATGGCGTGCAGCAGCGTCTGGTCACATCATCGCCCTATTTCTACATCTCGCTCACCATGATGATGATAGGCACACAGTTGTTCCTTGCCGGATTCATCGGCGACCTGATCAGCCGCAGTTCTTCCAGCCGCAACGACTATCAGATAGCAGAGGAAATCAATCTCAAACCATTCTCTGAATGAAATACAAGTCACTCGTCTTGTCATTGGCATTGATGTTCCTGCTTGTTGCAGGCATATCTTGCTCGTCGGTCGACTGTCCCATGAACAGTCTCGTTTACACCCAGTATGCCGTATGCAATGCAGACGGCAGCACAGCCACGCTGCAAGACACCCTCACCATAAGCACCAACCGGGCCGACGGCAACGACTCGGTGCTCATCAATCGTGATGTCAACATCAGCGGTTTCTCGCTGCCCATCAGCTATTCCATGCCTGAGGATTCGTTTTTCATCGCATTGAAAGACACGCAGCTGCGCGAGACCCTCGACACCTTGGTGGTGAGCAAGCAAGACCTGCCCCATTTCGAGTCGCCCGAATGTGCACCCGCCTACTTCCACAAGATTACGGCCGTGAGCTGTACACACCATGGCATTGACTCTGTAGCCATCAATTACCCCGACGTGAACTATGACACATCCAAGAAACACCTATATATTTATTTCAGTCCTCGTTAGCCTGCTGCTGACTTTTGTTCCAGAGCAGGCTGCCGCACAATACAAGAGGAAGAAACAACAGCCACAGGTGACAGACACCATCCCCCTGTTCAGGGGTTTTGCCGTGTCGGCCGACCTGGTGGGTGTGGTGCAAAAGATGACAGGCGACTATGGGCAGTACGAGGCGGCATTGCGGCTCAACCTCAAAGACAAGTATTTCCCTATCGTGGAACTGGGCATCGGCTCTGCCGACTGCACCGACGACATCACCAACATACACTATGAAACCAGCGCACCTTATGCCAGAATAGGCGTTGACTTCAACCTGTTGAAAAACAAACACGATGATTACCGGCTGTTTGCAGGTGTGAGATATGCCTTCACCTCTTTCAAGTACGACCTGACACATCCAGGAATGGAAGACCCCGTGTGGGGCAACGTTGCCCCCTACGAGCATGAAGATGTGAAATGCTCCTACCAATGGTTTGAGGCGGTGTTCGGCGTGGATGCCAAGATATGGGGACCGTTGCACTTGGGCTGGAGCGTGAGGTATAAGAGCCGTCTGTCTGCCGACGAAGGCAAGTTGGGCAACGCCTGGTATGTGCCGGGATTCGGCAAGAGCGACAGTTCTACCCTGGGTGGCACGTTCAATGTGTCTATTGACATCTAAGAACATCTTACAACAACACTACATCACTAATCACCTTCAGTCATGAAGAAAAAACAAATCATACAAATTTCATTCCTGCTGATGCTCATCATCGGCACCGTAATCATCGTGTCGCAACAGCACAATATGCCCTATCAGCGTGACACGGGCTTTGTGTTTGGCACCATATACAACATCACCTACCAGAGCGACAGCAATCTGAAAAAAGAGATTGAGGAAGAACTGAAAAAGGTTGACCAGTCGCTTTCGCCCTTCAACTCCACCTCCACCATCAGCAGGGTCAACCGCAACGAAGAGGTGAAAGTGGATGAGATGTTTGCCGAGGTGTTCAACCGTGCCATGGAGATTTCAAAAGAAACCGACGGTGCGTTCGACATCACAGTGGCACCATTAGTCAATGCCTGGGGATTCGGATTCAAGAGCGGCGAACACCCCACAGCACACACCATCGACAGCCTGCTCGCCACCATCGGCTATCAGCGGGTGGCTCTCGTGGGCAGCAAGGTGGTGAAAAAAGACCGGCGCACCATGCTCGACTGCAGTTCAATAGCCAAGGGTTACGGATGCGACCGTGTGGCACAGTTGCTGCGCGACAAGGGCATCAGCAATTTCATGGTAGAAATAGGCGGCGAAGTCGTCACACAAGGCATCAACCCCGAACGGCTGCCATGGAAAATTGGAGTGACCAAGCCCATTGACGATTCGCTCAACACGAACAACCAAATACAAACCGTGCTCAATGTCACCGACAAGGCCATGGCCACCAGCGGCAATTACCGCAACTTCTATTACAAGAACGGCAAGAAATATGCCCACACCATCGACCCCAAGACAGGCTACCCCGTGCAGCACAACATCCTGTCGGCCACTGTGCTTGCCGCCGACTGCACCACTGCCGATGCTTATGCCACCGCCTTCATGGTGCTGGGCATGGAACGCTCGCAGGCCATCCTGCAAAAACATCCCGAACTGATGGCCTATTTCATCTATACCGACCACAAAGGCAACAATGCTGTGTGGTTTACCAAGGGTCTGATCAAGTAATCGTTGCACCACATGCCGTTCAGAAACCTTTCAGAGCTGCCCCTCTTCCAGGGAATGAGCATCAACCACCTGCACGAGGCCTCGATGCAGGTCAACATATCCACCGTGACGGTGCCCGAACACAAGACGGTGCTGCACAGCGGCGACCCTGCCGACATGCTGTTGTTTCTTGCTCAAGGCAGCGTCATCTCCACTTGTTTTTCCGATGACGACGGTTATGCCGTCAGCGAAGCGATGATTGCTCCCGAAGTGTTGCAGCCAGAGTGCATCTTCGGCATGACCCAACATTTCACCCGAAGTTATGTTACAAGAACACCTTGCACCTTCATCCGTATCAGCAAGCCTCACATCCTGAAGCTTGCCGGCAACTACGAAATATTTCGCATCAACCTGCTCAACATTACATGCACTAGAGCGCAACGCCTGGGAAGAGCGCCCTGGCTCACTCAACCCACAGACATCAAGGCCAAAATTGCCCAGTTTGCCCAGGAACATTGTGTCTGTCCTACAGGCGAGAAGACATTACACATCAAGATGCAGCGACTGGCCGACGAAATAGGCGAGAGCAGACTCAATGTATCGAAAACACTCAGACTGTTGCAACAGGAAGGACTGATTGGACTGAAACGTGAAGTAATCCATATCCCTGCCTTAGAGAATTTATAAAGTGTGCTCTATTCATTTCCACCGTAAGTTTTACTTTTGGGGCTGTCTCAATGGCATAATCCCGGCTAATGAACAGAACCCACCACGAATGAGTGGACAAAACTCGCCAACAACCAATGGACCAAACAATAATATTAGTTAAAATGTTGGTGGCTTCATGCTTGTGTTGCAAAAAATGAGTACCTTTGTGGGTCAAATATTCACCCTTACAGGATGGGGCGTACAAACGCATCGGAAATCTAACAACGAGACAACGTCAGTATGAACGAAAACATAACACAAGAGCAACGTAAAAACCCGTTTTTCTTACCCTATAACACTCCACACGAGTGTGTTCCCTTCGACCAGATTCGCTTGGAAGACTATGAGGAGGCTTTCATGGAAGGCATACGCCGAGACAAAGAACTGATGGACAAGACCATCAACAATCCAGACAAGCCCACTTTCGACAATACCATCATCCATGCCGATGACGACAACGACGGCTACTACGACCTGCTGTCGCGGGTATCCACCGTGTTCTTCAATCTGCTGAGTGCAGAAACCAACGACGAGATGGATGCACTGGCCCAAAAGCTGCAACCCATACTGACGAAACATGCCAACGACATGAGGCTCAACAGCCAGTTGTTTGAGCGCATCAAAGCCGTGCACAGGCACCACCGCCGCCTGACCGATGAGGAGAAACGACTGCTGGACGACTGCTACAACGGTTTTGTACGCAGCGGTGCTCTGCTCGATGAACAGGGAAAGGAACGACTGCGCCAACTCACCGAGGAGGCCAGCGTGTTGTCGCTGCAATTCTCGCAGAACTTGCTCAAGGCCAACAAAGCCTATTCCCTGCACATCATTAACGAGAAAGACCTTGACGGTCTGCCCGACACGGCACGCGAGGCGGCAGCCGTCACTGCCAAGGAACGCGGCCTTGAGGGTTGGGTATTCACCCTCGACTTCCCCAGTTACAATCCCTTCATGACCTATGCCGACAACCGCGAACTGCGCCGGCAGATGTATATGGCACGCAACACCGTGTGTATGCAAGGCGACAGTGAGGACAACCGGGATATTTGCCGACGCATTGTCAACATACGCCGCGAACTGGCCAATCTTCTGGGATACAAGACCTACGCCGACTATGTGCTCAAGCACCGCATGGCTGGCAACACCCGAGGAGTGTATCGACTGCTCAACGACCTGGTCGATGCCTACATGCCCACCGCCCGCAAAGAGGTAGAGGGCGTGGCCAGCTTGGCCAGAAAGATGGAGGGCAAGACCTTTGAGATGAAGCCCTGGGACTTGGCCTATTATTCGCGCAAGCTGAAGATGCAGAAGTTCAACATCGACCCTGAGATGTTACGCCCTTATTTCGAACTGTCAAAGGTTATCCAAGGCGTGTTCGGACTGGCCAACCGCCTCTACGGCATCACGTTCAAAGAGAACAGTGCCATCCCGGTGTATCATCCCGATGTCAAGGCCTACGAGGTGTTCGACCACGATGGCAGCTATCTTGCAGTGTTCTATGCCGACTTCCACCCCCGCAAGGGCAAGCAGGGCGGTGCATGGATGACCGAATATCAAGGACAATGGATTGACCGCAAGGGAGTGAACGTGCGCCCCCATGTGAGCGTGGTGATGAACCTCACCAAACCTACCGATGACAAGCCTGCCCTGCTTACCTTGGGCGAGGTGGAAACCTTCCTGCACGAATTCGGTCACTCGCTGCACGGCATGTTCGCCAATACCCGTTTCGAAAGCCTTTCGGGCACCAACGTGTGGTGGGATTTCGTGGAACTGCCTTCGCAGTTTATGGAAAACTATGCCATCGAAAAAGAGTTCCTACACAGTTTCGCCTTCCATTACGAAACAGACGAACCGCTGCCCGACCAGCTCATCGACCGCATCGTGAAGAGCCGCAACTTCATGGCAGCTTACGCCTGCATGCGCCAAGTAAGTTTTGCATTGCTCGACATGGCCTATCACACCTTGAACCACAGCTTTGAAGAAGAGATCATCGCCTTTGAGAAAAAAGCCTGGCAGAAAGCCATCGTCAACCAGAAGCAGCCCACCGACACTTGCATGACCGTGCAGTTCAGCCATATCATGGCAGGAGGATATGCCGCAGGCTATTACAGCTACAAATGGGCAGAGGTGCTCGATGCCGATGCCTTCAGCGTATTCAAGAAACACGGCATCTTCAACCAAGACATCGCCCGCCGTTTCCGCGACTGCATCCTGTCGAAGGGTGGCACCGAACATCCCATGACCCTCTACCGTCGTTTCAGAGGCTCAGAGCCTACCATTGACGCCCTGCTCAAGCGCAACGGCATACACAGAAAAAAGAAATAACCACCACATGATGATGAACAACGATAACAAGAACAATATCGACAAGCAACTGCTGCTCGACTTGAGATACCTTCGCATGGCACGGATATGGGCTGAAAACAGCTATTGCCAAAGACGCAAGGTGGGTGCGTTGGTGGTGAAACACAACACCATCATCAGCGATGGCTACAATGGAACCCCAAGCGGTTTTGAGAATGTCTGCGAAGATGAGCACAATGTCACCCTGCCCTATGTGCTCCATGCAGAAGCCAACGCCATCACCAAACTGGCACGCAGTTCGAACAACAGCGAAGGCTCCACCCTCTACGTTACAGCCTCACCATGCATCGAGTGTTCAAAACTCATCATCCAGGCAGGCATCAAACGAGTAGTATATGCTGAAAAATACCGCCTTGAAGACGGACTTCAGCTGCTCAGAAAGGCAAACATCGAAGTGATATATATCAACCCCGACGATTATGAAACAAAATAAAAACAGCCGCCTCATGCCGTTTCTCATGGCCCTGTGTGTGGTCATCGGCATACTCATCGGCACCTTTTATGCCAACCATTTCTCCGGCAACCGCCTCAACATCATCAATTCGGGCAGCAACCGCCTCAACAACCTGCTGCACATCATTGACGACCAATATGTGGATGCCGTCAACCTGGATTCGCTGGTTGACAAGGCCATACCGCAGATACTCTCCGATCTGGACCCCCACTCGGTATATATCAGTGCCAAAGACGTGCAACAAGCCACCGACGACCTGAAGGGTTCATTCTCGGGCATCGGCGTGGAGTTTGTCATCCGCGAAGACACCATCCACATCCAGGGCATCATCAAAGACGGTCCTGCAGAACGTGCGGGATTGCTGGCCGGCGACAAGATAGTCAGTGTTGACGACAAGCCTTTCGTGGGCAAGATTGTCACCAACGAGGAAGCCATGCATCGTCTGAAAGGCAAGAAAGGCACCAAGGTGAAAGTGGGTGTGGTGAGATACGGACACAAAGCCGTAAAGACCTTCACCATCACGCGTGATGACATCCCCCAAAAGAGCGTCAGTGCCGCCTACATGATTGACGACAGCACTGGTTATATCAAGATCAAGAATTTCGGTGAAAACACCTATCCCGAGATGCTGGTAGCATTGGCTGAGCTCTCACAGGAGCAATTCAGCAACCTCATCATCGACCTGCGCGACAACACTGGTGGCTACCTCACCGCCGCCACACAGATGATCAACGAATTCTTGCCCGGCAACCGCCTCATCGTCTATACCGAGGGACGCAAGTCACCTCGCCAAGAATACAAGAGCGACGGGCGCGGCACCTACCAGACCATTCCCCTTGTGGTGCTCATCAACGAATCGTCGGCATCGGCTTCAGAAATCTTTGCCGGTGCCATGCAGGACAACGATCGCGCCACCATCATCGGTCGCCGCTCATTTGGCAAAGGACTGGTACAGAAGCAAATAGGTTTCAACGATGGCTCCATGATACGCCTCACCGTGGCACGCTATTATACCCCATCGGGACGCTGCATACAGAAACCCTATCAGGCAGGCGATGAGAAGGGCTACGAAGAAGACCTTGTGGCAAGATATAAGCATGGCGAGTTCTTCTCACAAGACAGCATCAAGCACACCGGTCCTGCCTATCACACGCGCAACGGACGAGTCGTGTATGGAGGAGGTGGAATCACCCCCGATATCTTCGTTCCTGAAGACACACTGGGTGTTACTTCATACTACCGTATGGCAAGCATGAGCGGACTCATCCTGCAATATGCCTTTGTTTATACTGACGACAACCGACTGAAGCTCAACAACTTCACAGAGATGATGGCCTTGGCCGAATATCTCGACAAGCAAAATCTGGTTGATCAGTTTGCCACCTATGCCGACAAGCACGGTCTGCAACGCCGCAACCTGATGATCAGGAAGTCGCACCACTTGCTGCAGCGTTATCTCTACAGCCGTGTCATCTACAATATCATGGACGAGGACGACTGGATACAATACCTCAACCTCGACGACAATGTGGTGAAGAAAGCGCTGGAGGTGTTCCGCCGCAATGAGGCGTTCCCCAAAAACACGCCCAAGAAGCCTGCCGGGAAAAAGAATGACAAGGTGGCCATGCAAGGCTGTCGCCCCTCCATCCCTGCCGACCCCTGTCTGTGGCATAGCTGCATCCTGACGACACAGGCCTAAGACCCATAAACGACATGAACAAGAAAGAACTTAGAACACTGGTAAGAGAACTGAAGAGAAGCCACAGCAGAGAAGAATTGGATGCCTTGTCGGCAGAGGTAATGAGCCTGATGCTCGCCCACCCCGCCGTTGAAAGTGCGCAAACCATCCTGTTCTATCATTCACTGCCTGATGAAGTGTGTACACACTCCGCCATCGACCAGCTGACGGCCATGGGCAAACAAGTGGTGCTGCCCAAAGTCATTGACGAAGAAAACATGGAACTGCGCGAATACCGCAGCCGTGCTGACCTGGCCGAAGGCGCCTTCCACATCATGGAGCCCACAGGACCGCTGTTTGCCGACTATTCCAAAATTCAGCTTGCCATAATACCAGGCATGGGGTTCGACCGTCAGGGCAACCGTCTCGGAAGAGGCAAAGGCTACTACGACCGTATGCTGGTCCAATTGGACCACGCATATAAAATAGGTGTATGTTTCCCCTTCCAACTGTTCGACAAAATTCCCACCGACATCCACGACATCACGATGGATGAGGTTTTAACACGATTGTAACATCTGTTTAAAACGGGCGTAATATAAAGCGATTACCTTTGCACCACAAGTAAAAGTACATCGTTTCATATTATTCAACCGTTTATGACAGAGATTTATTTTATCATTGTCGCGTTCCTGCTCATGCTGGCAGTGTTCGACTTGTTCGTTGGCGTAAGCAACGACGCTGTTAACTTTCTCAATTCAGCCGTTGGTGCCAAGGTAGCCAAATACCGCACCATTCTGATCGTAGCTTCTTTAGGCGTCGTCATCGGCGCTATCATGAGCAGCGGCATGATGGATGTGGCACGTCATGGCATTATGCGTCCCGAGAACTACAGTTTCCACGAGGTGATGACCATTTTCCTTGCAGTGATGGTCACCGACGTGATTATTCTCGACATTTTCAACACCTTGGGCATGCCCACTTCCACCACCGTATCATTGGTATTTGAGCTTCTGGGTGGCACATTTATCCTCGCCATGCTCAAGATGTCGGCAGACCCAACACTGGCCATAAGTGATTTGCTCAACAGCGACAAGGCCTTGAGTGTCATCATAGCCATTTTCGTTTCTGTGGCCATAGCCTTTTTCTTCGGAGCCTTGGTGCAGTGGATATCTCGTATCATCTTCACCTTCAACTACAGGCATCACCTGCGTTGGTCCATCGCCATTTTCGGAGGCATCGCCTTCACCACCCTTTCCTATTTCATCTTGATCAAGGGGTTGGGTAAGTCGCCCTACATCTCGGCAGCCACACGCGAGTGGATTGACGTGAACACCGCCATGCTCATGACCTGCACATTCGTCGTTTCCACTGTTGTCATTGAGGTGCTCCACCTGCTGCATGTCAGGATATTCCGTCTCATCGTGCTGTTGGGCACCTTTGCCCTCGCCATGGCATTTGCGGGCAACGACCTTGTCAACTTCATCGGAGTGCCCTTGGCCGGTCTCGACTCGCTGTGCGATTTCACGGCCAACGGCAATGGCAACTACGATGGCTACATGATGACCTCGCTCATGACATCAGCCAAGAGTCCGCTGCTTTATCTGCTGCTGGCAGGCCTCATCATGATCATCGCCATGGCCACCTCAAAGAAGGCTCAGAATGTGGTGAAGACCAGTGTTGACCTGAGCCGTCAGGACGAAGGCGACGAGATGTTCGGCTCATCCAGACTGGCACGCAGCTTTGTGCGCAGTTCGCGCGACATCGGCGAGCTGGTGGTACGCTTCACGCCCAAATCACTGTCACGCTGGATTGACAGCCGATTCAACAAAGACGAAGTGATACTTGCCGAGGGTGCAGCCTTCGACGAGGTGCGTGCCGCCGTCAACCTGGTGCTTGCCGCATTGCTCATCGTGCTGGGTACCAGTCTCAAGTTGCCTCTCTCCACCACTTATGTCACCTTCATGGTGGCCATGGGTACATCGCTGGCCGACCGTGCCTGGAGCCGCGAGAGTGCCGTGTTCCGTGTCACTGGCGTGGTATCAGTCATCGGTGGCTGGTTCATCACCGCAGGAGCAGCCTTTGCAGCCTGCGCAATAGTCTGCCTGCTCATGCACCTTGGCGGTTTTGTTGTCATGCTGCTGTTCATGGCCTTGGACATCTACCTGCTGTGGAAAAGCAACCGCAATTACAAGCGCAAGATGAAAGAAGAGCGCAACGATGATTTGTTCATGCTGATGATGCGCACCAAAGACAAGGACATCGTATGGGACCTGCTCTCCAAGCATGTGCAGCGCACACAGAGCTTTGTGGCCCACTTCTCCATCGACTTGTTCAACCGCATAGTGGATGGTATCAGCACCGAAAACCGTCGCGAACTGAAACAGTGTGGCAACGCCCTCAAGGAGGAGCAAGACCAGTTGAAAAAAATTCGCCGCAAGGAAATGCTCGCCATGCGCCGCATACCAAGTGCTACAGCCATTGAGCGCAATACATGGTTCCACATCGGTGCCAACTGCAACATGCAGTACATCTATTGCCTCAAGCGTATGCAAGAGCCATTGAAAGAGCACGTCGATAACAATTTCAATCCTCTGCCCAAGGTTTATACTGAAGGATTTGAAACAATGCGCCGCAAAATCAACGAGCTGATGTTGCAGACCGAGCAGATGATTTCCACCGGACGCTATGACCTGTATCAGGAAACGCTCAACATTGCCGACCAGTGCAAGGACGAACTTTCGGTGATGCGCAAAGATGTTTTCGACCGTATGCAACACGAAAAACTCAACAACCTGAAAGCATCACTCCTCTACCTCAACATTCTGCAGGAGAGCCAGGAGTTCCTCAGCGTGATGCGTCACCAGTTGAGAGCAGCCAAAAAATTCGGTGAATAACCATACATCCCTTCACCTATCATCCCTCTCATGTTTCTCTGCTGAAATTTGAGAGGGATGATTCATTTTACAGACAGTGTCTTCTTCTAATGACCGATTTGGCCTTATGCGGAAGACATCCTTTTCTTAGGTTAATGGCGCAGGTGTCATGACTAAGCTCATGATGTAGACAATGGCCAATGCGGGCAGTATGGAACACGCCGTACTCAACGCCATGCGGACTATGCCGGTGAGCAGAGAGCAGACACTTCGTCGTTGAGGTGACGAATGACAAGGCCGGCAATGGTGAGGCCAAACATGGCGGTGATGTGCATGAGCGAGCCGTTGATCTGTGCCTTAGAAGAGCACCACTCATGGTTGAGCAAAGCGGCATCTCCAGGACCGCCAGCAGCCTTGGGACACATGCAATGCGACGTGCCACAAGTGGCATTGCAACCCTTGTTCTGCAACAGTTCGTCGCTATAGACGCAGAGAAACTTGCGGGCAGGCCTCCGCTTGAGCCGTTTGAAACGCTGCCTCATGGCTCGGGCGAGCGGGCAACCCTGCACCTTCCAGAATTCGGCAACCTTGACCCTTGTTGGGTCAATCTTGAGGGCTGCACCCATCGATGAAAAGAACACCGCCTTGGTACGGCAAGCCATCTCAACAAGCAGCAGTTTGTCTTTAAGCGAGTCGATGGCATCGATGATGTAGTCATAGGTTTCCAATTGGAAACCAGCAGCCGTATCTTCGCTGAATATCTGCTGGCGGGCATCTATCTCCGCATGAGGGTTGATGGTGAGCAGCCGCTGTTTGAGCGCATCCACCTTGACCTGCCCCACAGTGTCCATTGTGGCCATGAGCTGGCGGTTGATATTGGTGATGCACACCCTGTCGCTATCAACAATGGTCAAATGGCTGATACCCGAGCGCACAAGACTCTCTGCACACCATGAGCCCACACCACCTACACCGAAAATGATGACTCGCACCTGCGACATTCGCTGCATCACCTCAGCCCCAAGCAACAGCTGAGAACGGTTGAATATTCCTTTTTCTATACCCATGAGTTTTTTATTTTTCTATTGATTCCTTATCACAAAAGTGAATGACCTGTTCTTCCAAACAATCATTGACAATGATATTATTTTCCAACGTTACCCCTTTACCTTGATTCTTCAACGGTGACGTTCACGGTGTGATAGCCAAGAGCTTTCATCATCTGCTGAAAATGCGACACAGCATTGCGCCCGGCACTCTGAATATTGGCCTTTGTGAGGCAGCGCTGTTTCATCTGCAGGGCAGCACGCTCTGCCAGTGCCTTGCGGTCGGCATCGCTCCATCGACCTGTTTCAAAGAACGACTGTGTGCGAGCCTCGTCGATAAATTCGTCGCTGAGCAGGCGGATGGCAGGCAGACGCACGATGGCCGTGTCGCCATGCACAGTCAGCCAGTCGGCAGGAGCATCATGGGTGTCAAACCCCAGACGCAACGTACCGTAATAGATGCGGATAAGACTGTCATCCGTGAACACACCCTTGCGCACGGTATCGACCAGTTCTTCATCATGAACAACAAGAAACTCCCACTCGCCAATCTCTTTCATTGCAGTGATCTGTGTTGGCGTAGCATCAATCTTGTCGCTCACCACCACAGACACACTGTTGTCACGACAGGCATAAACAAGATATCCCACCACCAAGAGTGCGGCAAGCGCAGCCAAGAGCCAATATTTAGTTTTCATGGAATCCTCCTTTCTTCAGCACATCCTGCTGTCTGTCATTTTCCTTCATGAAAGTGATCACGATGTCCTCCGCCTTAAACCCTAGTCTCTGGAGCATGGGCACCAGCAGATGTGTGGCACTCTCCTTGGCCATGTCATCAATGCCCAAGCTGGAGATATTGTTCATGATCTCATCACTCCCTTGACGCTCATAGGCAGCCAATTCGGCATCAGAGAAATTGGAGCGCACAAGCGACACCCGTCGGCGAATGTTGTCGTGATCGATTTTGGTAGAAACCAGTTCCACCTGTGGGTCGGGCAATATCAGACGAATACGATTGCCCTGCCTCACCACATTCTGTTCAGAAAACCCAGAGAAATCGATGTAAGCCTTGACGACGGCATCCATGGGAATGGCCACCTTGCGCTGGCTCATGGGCAGCGACACATCATAGTCGTGGTTCAAAAACTGCCCCTTGAGCCTCACATTGTCATGATGAGTGATGATTTTGTGCAGATGATATTCGGCCGTGTTCAGCCTGGCACACTTTCTGATTTGCATCACCATCAGCGGAATGGTGTCCCGTTCGGGCTGTTGGACAGTCTGAGCTTGACGGTTATGACATGCAGTCAGCAGCAGGACAAGTATAATGGATAATAAAGTATATTGTCGCATATAATCAGATTTTAGGTGCAAATGTAGATAAAAAAAAGCACAATCATACTCATAATTGCATTTTTTTGTGTAAGTTTGCAGCAACAAAAAAAGAAAAGATGAAATATTTACGTTTATCACTCGTTGTCCTCTCCTTCTCAGCCATATTGTTTTCATGTGGTGAAAAGAGCAGCACCAAAGAGATTATTGCCAAGAAACCCGTGGCCAAGAAACCTGCGGGGCCTGCAAGTATGCAAAACTCCAACAGTCAGATGGATGCCCAGTGGCTCGACAAGACCTATCAGATACAGATTGAACGGCATGCCAACACCTCATTGGCCATTGTGGAAGACGAGGGAGGCAACAGCTATTACGACAACGAAATAACGGTGAAAGTCATCCGACCCGATGGAACAACCTTCTACGATAAGACATTCACCAAGAGCGATTTTTCATCCATCGTACCTGCCGACTATTTGGAAAAGAGTGCCCTTGTAGGCATTGTCTTCGACAAGGTTGAAGGTGATGCCCTTCAGTTTGCCGTCAGTGTAGGCTCACCCGATGCACTGAGCGACGAATACATGCCCCTGCTCATCACCCTATCGCGGATGGGCAACATCAGCATCAGCAAGGATAGCCGCCTCGACAACGACAACATGGATGAATAAACCAGCAGGGGTGTTCAAACTGCTTCGTATTCAGCCAGTTCTTTTGACTATTTAATGACGGCCATTTGCCGTCAAAAGGTATTGATGATGTCTATGACCGTTGGCGTGAGCAGGGCGGTGAGAATGCCGTTGAGGGTAAGCCCCAGACTGGCGTATGCTCCCACGAACTGGTCGCGGTCCATGGCAGCAGAGGTACCGAGTGCATGCGAGGCTGCCCCCATAGACAGACCGAGAGCCATGGGATTATGGACATGACCCACGGAAAGCGTCTTGAAGCCAATGATGGCTCCGATAAGTCCAGTTATTACCACAATGGCAGCCGTAAGCGAAGGAATGCCTTCCAGCACCTGAGTCACCTCCATGGCGATGGGCGTGGTGACCGACTTGCTTGCGAGCGACATGATGACAGCATTGGATGCTCCCAGCATCTTTGCAATGGCCACAACACTCACAATACCCGCAACACATCCCATCATCTGCGAAGCCAAGATAGGCAGAAACTGGCGTTTGATGGAAGAGAGCTGCAAATAGAGCGGAACACCAAGGGCCACCACTGCGGGCTTTAGCCAGAACTCTATCAGTTTTGCTCCCTCATGGTAAGTCTCATAGGGAATATCCATGGCGAGCAGAAATACGATGATGATGGCGATGGCTATCAGAATTGGATTGAAAAGCACCCATCCTAGACGACGTTGTATGGTCTTTGCCGCATAAAAAACACCGAAGGTAAGGGCAAGCATGAAATATTCGTTGCTGATGATATTCTTGATCATGTCATTCATGTTTCTTGATATTTATTTTTTTGCGCACCTTGTTTTCTCCTTTACTCACGACTTGGTGCGTATGTCCCGTGATTATCAGTACGATGATGGTGCTCAGCAGTGTGGCCAAGGAAATGGGTAGAATCTCCGCCTTGATCAAATCAAAATAAAGCATGAGGGCTACACCTGGTGGAACGAAGAAAAAACCAAGATTAGCGATGAGGAAATCTGTTAATCCACGCACCCACTCCAACTTGACGACCTTCAGTTTCAGCAAGAGCGTCAGTATAAGCATACCAATAATACTTGCCGGCAATTTTACGCCAGTAGTCCGTACAATCAGTTCGCCCAAAGCCAGGCAACCAAAAAGAATAAAGCATTGTCTTACCATGTAATCTTGAATATGATATCTCTATTGAAGAATACAAAGGTATAGAATCTTTTGCAAATATAGAATGGTTCTGGAC
>SFEK01000184.1 GCA_004557285.1 Bacteroidales bacterium
TATCCGAGTAGAAAATTACCATTACCATAATCTATATGCCAACATATTAAACAATTATTCTGAAGACTACTGCCATAATCGTAAGTATTTCGATTTATATACGGATTCAGAATCTTTATGGAGTACTTCATTAGGTGAGGGTTGTTATCTTGGCAGTGGCAGGGACGACATCATTAAGTCGCACATTTGGGATTTCGATTATCCTCAGAGCGGCACCTTCGGGCAGATAAACATCGACAGCATAGGTCGCAGGCCTATATCTGAGGCTCACGGCATAGTATGGAAGGTTGTGGTAACGCCTGAGAACTCGGAGGTGGGCTACGATGCGCAGGACGAGTTCGAGCAGCTGCCACCTCTCGGCATAGGGCGGCATAAGTTCGAGGTGTATTTCAACCGTGCCATGGACACCTCGGTGACTCCATTCCTCTCCATGGGAGTGCGTCCGCCATACACGCAGTGTGCCATCAGCGAGGACGGCTCATGGAACGAGGCGCGCGACATCTACACCGCATACCTTAACTTAGACGCCTCAACGGTGACAGACGGCCTTAACAGGATTTACGTTGCCAACGCTAAAGACGACGAGCATTTCGAGATACCTGTTGAGAACCTGCGTTTCAACGTGCAGGTCGCCGCGGCGGGCTCCATGAGCGAGGGCTTCGAGGCTACAGCCGGCATCGGCAAGGTTGATCTGTCATGGACCACCGACAGCACCTACTTCGCCGACCACCTCGGTTATAACATGTACCGCTACCAGAAAGACAGCGAGGGCAACTACCTCGACACACTGCTCATCAACAACGAGCTGCTCACCGAAACCACCTTCACCGACTTCAACGTAGTGCCAGGCGAGCGTTACTACTACTTCTACCGCGACATGCGCACCAACCTCACGGAGAGCGACGCCTCAAAGAACGTAAGCACCATACCGCTCACAGCACAGCCGGGCGACGCTAACGGCTCCCTCAACGTCGATGTCACCGACATCGTGACCGTGGTCAACTACATCACGGGCGACAACCCGCAGCCTTTCGTCTTCGGCGCTGCCGACGTCAACGGTGACGGCGAGATAGACATACTCGACATTGTGTGCATCATCAACATCATCAACACCTCCGACAAAGGCGGCATAGTGACAGGCGGCAACGAGCCTTCAGCCACAGCACTCTACTCTATCGTCGATGGCATTCTCTATGTGGATACCCCTGTGGAACTCGCCGGCATACAAGTCTATTTCAACGCTGAAGACGACGCAGAGTTCGAGGTGCTGCCAGCACTCAAAGACTTCGAGCAGGTGCTTCAACGCATGGACGACGGCCGCTATATGTTCCTCTCTTTCAGCATGGTGGGAATGAAGATAGAAGCCGGCAAACACGCCATCATGAAGATAAGTAACGCCGAGGTCGATGACATGACACTCTCCGACACCAACGGTAACAGCGTCCTCGCCGTGGAACAGACCAACACGGGCATAGAGGAGAACGGCATCTACGTCATGAACCGCCCGTATCCTAACCCGTTCAACGGCAGCATCACCGTCCCTTACGTCATAGGTGAAAACAACGGAAACATCTCGTTCAACATCTTCAACATCACAGGACAACAGGTGGAGACATTCAACTTCGGCACACAAAGCCGCGGCGAGTACTCCTTCGAGTGGCAGCCTGCCAACGGCATCGCTAACGGCGTCTATATCATCAACATGGTGGTCAACGGCGTTGAAAGCCAAAGATGCAAGGTTATCTATATGAAATAAACACTTTCAAGGGTGTGTCAGATTTTGACACACCCTCACCTATTATTAATTAACCCCGCCATCTCGCAGGAGATGGAGACAACAAAAAAATAGCGCGATGATAAAGACAATAAGAAACATAATGTTACTGCTTGTTGCGAGTGTATGGATTGAGTGCTATGCGCAGAACAGCATGGCGGTGACATCAGCGACGGGGCATCCGCAGGAGGAGGTCACGTTAAACATAAGCATAGAGAACAGCGTTGAGTTCGTGGCTTTCCAGACGGAGATACCGCTTGGCGAGAGCCTTGAATACGTAACTGGTTCAGCGGTGCTGACAGAAAGGAGCAACGGGCATCTGCTATCCGCAAAGGTAAGTGGCAGCACCCTCAAGATATACGCTTACTCATTAAGCAACACGGCGTTCATAGGCAGCGAGGGCGACGTCATGACATTCAGGCTACGTCTGTTGAACGAGCCGGGAGAAAACGCCATCGTCTTAGACAAAGCGAAGATTGCCGATGCGACGGGGAATGCGCTGCCCCTTGAGACGAGCAACGGCACAGTGACGATATTCTCACCTAAGGCAGAGATAACAAACCCCACGATAGAGCTTGGCAGAGTGCCAATAAGGAACACGCATATCATCGGGCTCACCGTCAAGAACACGGGCAACGAGCCATTGACAATAAACGAGTTGCAATACACTTCAGAGACGTTGTCATGTCCAACGTTCAGTGAGACGGTGATAGAGAGCGGAGCCACCGCCATATTCAATATAGAATACAGACCCATGGTGCCGGGGCAGGTGAGCCACACCATCACGGCAGTGTCGAACGCCATCAACGGCAACGTCAGCGCACGGGTCAAGGCAGCACCTTACTCCGTCAACGAGCTGCACGTGCTCTCCACTTCAGGATACTGCGACTCTATTGTGCCAATAAACCTGAAAATAAACAATATGGACAATATTGTAGGCTTCCAGCTGAAGTTCAAGATGCCTACAGCATTAAAATATATCCCTAACAGTGTGGAGCTGACATCACGCAAGACAGACCACATAGCCTTCGCCAACATGAGGAACGACACCTTAGTCATTATGGCATATTCCCCAAGCAACAGCGCGTTCAGCGGCGAGGATGGCGAGATACTCTCGTTCAACGTAAAGATTGACGGCTCGTCAAATTACTATTATCTCTATCCGAAACAGGTGGTGCTGTCGGACAACACCGCCACCAACGTCTTGTCGGACACCTATGACGGCTACGTGAATGTCTGGAGTCCGAGTCTGTACTGTTCGAGCAGCATCGACATGGGTTCATATCCTGTGACAGAGACCATAGAGAAGGAATTCCAGATAAACAACTATGGCAACGCACAGCTTAGGATAGACAGTGTGAAGTTCGACAACGCATGGTTCACGGTATCGGACGAGCTTCCGATGACGCTATCTTCGTGGAGCACATCATATCTCCATATAAGGTACAAGGGAGATACGGCGGGCGATGAGACTGCGATAATGCAGATATACTGCAACGACCCGAACGGGCGCATGAGGGTTGTCAATGCCACAGCCAACACATACGAGCCCAACAGCCTGTCAATATCGATGGGAGAGGTGTCGGACAACCTTGATGTCGTCGCCAACATAGAGTTGGACAACTATAGTGACATCACGGCAATACAGGCCGACTTCACATATCCGTCGGAGAGCTACACGGTGAACAGCAGCGACTTCCAGCTCAGTGCGCGATGCAGCAACCACAGCATCAGTGCCACACGCAAGAGCAGCAACACCTTCCGCATACTGATATTCTCGATGGGCAACACGCTGATAAGCGGGCATGAAGGCACCATAGTGAGTGTTAAAATGCACCGTAACGAGCAAGTGAGCGCAAACGAGTACAACATCACGATGTCAAACATAGTGATAAGCAACGTCAACGGGGTGAACATGGCGTCGGGCGACAATCCGTCC
>SFEK01000185.1 GCA_004557285.1 Bacteroidales bacterium
GAATTGAGGGTCACATCCTTAAAGCCCTGCTCCTCATACATAGGCGAAACATAGTTGTAGCCCACGCGGAATGTCATTTTGCTGTCAGGACGCATCTCCAGACCCACCTTTACGGTGCTCACCCCTTTAAGGGTATTCTCTGTATGACGGTTCATGGTATTGTCGCTCGAAGTATTGTCCCAATATTCGTCATAATACCAGTCATAACTACTGTCGGTTATGATACGGCTGTCGGTAGCCGCATAATCGGCATATTCGTATGATGCACCGATGGCCAGATAGTCGCCCACTGTGGTTCCCATGCTGGCACCAAACTTCCATGGCGTGTAGAGCTTGAAGTCGTAAGAGTGATCTACACCTATTTTGTCCACGTCTCCCGCTGTCGAATTGTTGTTCAGCACGGTGTGATTGTTTGTGGTCAAGTCATACCATGTGGGGGTAGCCACAGAAAAACCGATACGGAATGGCGAGTCTTCCACGGGGCGGAAGATGACACCCGCCTTGACATTGAATCCTGTACCTGTAATCTTTCGTTCGTCACAGGTCAGCACGCTGCCCATCGCCTGGTCGTTAGTATTGACCAGAGCCTCTTGGTATTCACCGTATGCCTTGTAATGCACATCGCTGATGCCGAATGTCAAGCCCCAATATACCCTGTCGTTCACATTGCCGCTGATGTTGAAGTCATACTCTCCGATATATCCCGTATGTGCACGGTCGAGCATATAGCTGTCAGCATTGTAATAGTTATACACCATCTCGTTGTCGGCATTATAACTGCTCATCAGCGCATTATAGTTCAGATAGTCGGTGTTGCTGTAGGTATTGTCGTCAGACATCACATAACCGTTGCGGTCAACGTTCAGTTTGAAAACGCCTTCAAGACCTTTGACATACGACAATTTGTTCTGCGAGGCATTGCGCAGCCTGTCCGACGCTGACAGGATATAGTCGAAGTTGCGACTCTTGTGATAGTTAAACGCCAGGTTGACAAACGAATTACGTCCCGAACGTTTAGAATAGACAAAGCCCGCCTGGTCGAAACTCATGTTGGTCTTGTTGCCGCTGGCAAAACTCTTGCCGTCTTGCTGTGACACCACACCAAAAGACACATGTGCCGTGGAATGACGGAAGAGTCCGATGCCTGCGGGATTGGTGCCGATCACCGAAATGTCGGCACCCAAGGCTTCCATGGCACCACCCATACCCACATAGCGTGCCGTACCATTAAGGTCTTCAGTAACTAAATGGGCATTCTCGTATGTTTCCTGAGCCAACGCTGTTGTGGCTGCAAACAATGAAGCGCAAATCAATAATAAATGTTTCATCAATATCATTTTTATTTGTTACCTATATATTTATACATTCCACCTAAGATGGCCATAGCCATCACCTGCGTCCACCAAAGCTGCCGCCACCACGACTGCCACCAAAGCTGCCGCCACCACGACTGCCGCCAAAGCTGCCGCTGCCACGACTGCCGCCAAATGATGAACCACTGTTGAACGACTGTCGGTTTACATTGGTGGTATTGAAGTCATTGTTCTGACGGTTGTTTCTGCTCGACTGTCGTGCCGCCGTATTGTTGCGCCAGCTGTCACTGCTGTTTCGGCGTGTGCTTGCACTGTTGCCTCTGTTGTTGTAGCCGTTTCTGCTGCTGTTGCTTCTCCAAACATCGTTATGGGCATAGTTGGTGCCGCGGGTATTGTACCCTCTGTACATTCCCCTGCCACCACCATAAGCAGGATGACCCACATGGGCATGGTAATACACGGGATAGTGCCAGCACCAGGGGCTCCAAGCACTGTACCAACTGTAATACCAGGGGTCATACCATCCATACCGGCCATACCACCAGGGCGAGCCATACCAGCAAGAAGAGCCATACCACCAAGGGTCATACCAGCTGTAATACCAAGGGTCACGCCAATAATAATCGTCAAACCTGCTCATGCGGCGACTATAGGCATAATCATCCTCGGGATTGTACATGTCATCCACAGCTAAGGTGTCACCGTATGATCCTGCACTGAAATCAATCACATCTATCATCGTGCTGTCGCCGTCAATGACGTCATACGAACTGACAAACTGCCGGCGGCGGTTGTATTCATCAACATCGCGATCATTGCCGTCATCCTCAGCCTTCACCGCCAGTCTCACCTGTTTGTTGCTTTTTTTCGGGGTAAAATACATGTCGTCCTGAGCGTATGAGTTCACCGACAGGACGCCAAGAAGCATACTGATGAAAACCATTTTTTTCATATACTCATCTCCTATATTTTCATTGATGGTTGCAAAATTACCTGTTTCTTTCATGCAAATATAAGGAAAAACCCTAAACCATGATAGGTTTTTCCCTATTTTTTATACATTTGCACCGATTTTTAACAAGCATAATGAAATACTACAAGACAATTTTCCATATCACCTGCAATACAGGTGAACCTATCGCCGACCCCACCTTGTTGCAGACAATAAAAGATGTGCTGAGCGCCATGGCAGCCGAAACGGGCTACGAAGCCTTCGAGGAACAGGGTGACAACCTCTGCGGCTATGTGCAGCAACAGCTATACAACGAAGAGATGACCACGGCATGCATCCACTCGTTGCCCTTCGAGGGAATCACCGTGACCATATCTACACAAGTGGCCGAAGACAAGAACTGGAACGAGACATGGGAGAGCATCGGTTTTGAGCCCATCGTCATCAATGGCAGATGCGTCATCCACGACACCCATCATCCCTGCACCAACGAGCAGCCCGATGTCATCGACATTACCATCGATGCCCGTCAGTCATTCGGCACAGGCACCCACGACACCACACACCTCATGGTGGAACAACTTTTCCGTCTGCCCCTGCAGGGCAAGCGTGTGCTCGACTGTGGCTGTGGCACAGGCATATTGGGCATTGTAGCCTCACGTTTGGGAGCCTCATCCGTGGTGGGTTACGACATCGACGAGTGGAGTGTGAGCAACACCATGCACAACTGCCGTCTCAACAACATCGACAACTTGGCAGCCTATCTTGGCGATGCCCAGGTGCTCAATGGTCTGGAAGGCACATTCGACATCGTTCTCGCCAACATCAACCGCAACATTCTGTTGGCAGACATGCCGCTGTTCCAATCACGCATGTCGCCTGGAGCCACACTCATCCTCAGCGGCTTCTATCAAGACGATGTGCCCTTGCTCATCACCAAGGCCCAACAGCTGCAGCTCACCCCCATCATCACCCGCGAGCGCAACCGCTGGTGCATGATTGGCCTGAACAATTAAACTTAGAGATGATATGGAATTACAGAGCTGCATAAAAACAATAAAGGAAAACAGTTCCAAAATCGTAAATGATTTTGGGATTAGGAGTTTGTGCATATTCGGTTCTGTATCAAGAAACGAACAGACTGAAAAGAGTGATTTGGACGTGTGTGTTGAGACACAATCTCCCAATCCGTTTCTTCTTGCCTCTCTAAAAGATTATTTGGAAAGCATATTCAAATGCCCCGTAGATGTTATACGTATGCACAAGAATATGAATCCGTTGTTGAAATCAAGAATAGAACGAGATGGAATATATGCAATTCGATAGGGAGGTGGTTTTGAATATTCTTGAAAGAGTACAAAACTCAATAGAGCAAATAATTGCAAGTCAAAAAACGTAACCACCTAAAACAAA
>SFEK01000186.1 GCA_004557285.1 Bacteroidales bacterium
CAGCCGACGAAGGGGTGGCAGCAGCCAGATCGGCTTTGCTGCCGAGTGTGGATTTGAGCCTGCAGGGCAGTTATACGGGCAATGCATTCATGCTGTCGCGCGGTTTCTCGACCCATGGGACGACGGATTACATTGTGCCGGGTGTGGGCGTTGTCCCCGTGGCAAACGGCAAGCAGGACACGCCCCACTGGGGAAACAGTTTTACGGCTCAAGTGGCGCAGGTGGTGTATGCCGGTGGTGCGATCCGGTCGGGTATCCGCATGGCGGAACTGGGCAAGGAAATGGCGGAACTCGATGTAGAGAAGAACCGACAAGAGGTACGCTTCTTGTTGACGGGTTATTATCTGGACCTCTGCAAGCTGGAGAATCAGATAGAGGTGGTTCGCCAGAATATCGCACTGACGCAGAAGGAGATTGAGCAAATGAAAGCCCGCCGTGAGGAGGGTACAGTTCTGCAGAACGACATCACCCGCTATGAATTGCAGTTACAGAGTCTCGAACTCACGCTGACGAAGCTCACCGATGCTACTACCATCATCAACCATCAGCTGGTCACGACACTGCATTTACCGGAGCAGACGGTTATCACCCCCGATAAACATGAACTTGACACCGACATAAATGCGCTCTCGGCCATCGCTTCCCAGGAGACATGGCAGCAGACAGCCACAGACAACAACCTGGGCATCCGTCAAGCCACAGTGGCCACCAACCTGGCGGAACAGAAGGTGAAGCAGGTCAAAGCAAAATCACTGCCTTCGATAGCCGTTGTTGCAGAGAATCAGCTCTATGGGCCCTATACGCAAGACCTGATCCCGAAAGATTGCAATATAAACGTGTGGTTTGTCGGGATAGGCATCAAATACAGCCTTGGCAATCTTTGGAAGAATAAACACCACATCCGCCAGGCACGTATCGAACAGCGGCAGTCGCAGGAAGCACTTGCCTTGGCACGCGAAGGGGTGGAGAATGGTGTACAGGCAAACTACACCAACCTGCTGACATCCTACACCGAGGTGAAGACACAGCAGAAGCAGGTGGAACTGGCCCATCAGAACTACGCCGTGGTGCAAAACCGCTATCAGCATGAACTCGCGCTCCTGACGGATATGGTGGATGCCTCCAACATGAAACTCTCTGCCGAAATGGCATTGGTCAATGCCCGAATCGGTATGCTTTATAATTTCTATAAACTCAAATACGTAACAAATACTTTATAATCATGGAAAAGAACAAATTATACACCTATTTATACAATGCCATCATCGTACTTTGCCTGTTGGGCGGAGCTGTTTATGTGATCAGTCAGTTCATGCATTTCGGCAGTGGAGCATTCACCGACAATGCCCGTGTCCGTCAGAATGTCGTGCCTCAGAGCAGCCGTGTACAAGGTTTTATCCGTGAGGTACGCTTTACCGATTTTCAGCAGGTAAAGAAGGGAGACACCCTCGTTATCATTGAGGATGCGGAATTCCGCCTGCGGCTGGCACAGGCCGAGGCAGACCTGCTGCGTGCCGAACAGGGCTCGCAGGGGACGGCAAGCAGCATCGTCACCACGAAAACAAGCATGACTGTTACAGAGGCAGCTATCGAAGCGGCACGCGTGCAAATGGAGAATGCCATGCGTGAGGACAACCGTTTCAAGAACCTCCTCAGCCAGGATGCCGTCACACCTCAACAGTATGACAAGGTACATACGGCTTATCTGAGTGCCCAAGCAGCCTATGAGCAGGCGGTTCGTTCACGCCGGATGCAGTCGGCTGTTGTCACGGAACAGGGACATCATCTTTCCGTTTCGGAACAGGGCATAGAACTGGCCCGTCGTGCGGTCGATCTGGCCCGCCTGAATCTCTCTTATTGCTACATCATTGCCACGTGCGACGGTACGGTCGGCACGAAGGATATTCATGTAGGACAGCTGGTCAATCCGGGGCAGACACTGGTGAATATCGTGGACAAGCATGAACGTTGGATTGAGGCGAACTACAAGGAGAGTCAGTTGCCGCATATCCAGGTGGGCAACCAGGTGGAGATTACAGCGGATGCCGTTCCGGGTGTGGAATATACGGGTACGGTGGAACGCATCTCCGATGCTACCGGCAGTGCCTTCTCACTCATTCCCATCGACAATGCCACCGGTAATTTTGTGAAGGTAGAACAGCGTGTTACCGTGCGTATCAAACTCGACACGGACAAGGATGTCACCCTGTTGAAGAGCGGTTATAATGTGGAATGTATCGTCAAGGAGTGATGCGCCATGGGACAATTAACAGAATTTTTCATGAAGAGTGCCGGTGGCCCTCCTCCCAGCATGGGCTTTTCCATGCCGATGATGAAGGAATGGGTGCCTCGTAGCATCCAGCCCTGGCTGTACGTGCTGACCGCCTTTTGTTTTCAGTTCAGCGGAGGTGTTTACCTCGGTGCCTTAGATGGCATCCGAGGCACCACCAACTTCATGATTGAAGACATCCTCTTCCTGCTTTATGCCACCCTTGCGGGCATGGCTGTCTATTTTCCGATGCTCTTCCGCATGAAGTTCCGTTTCACCAACCGGCAGCTGCTTTGTGGTTCAGCCATTGTGCTCGGCGTATGCAATCTGCTGACCATGTATTGCCAGTCGATGCCGATACTCACGGTGGTGTGCTTCATGGCCGGAATGGCCAAGATACAAGGTACGTTCGAGTGCATGAGCAACATCCAGCTTTGGATTACGCCCCGACGCGATTTTGCCGTATTCTTCCCCGTGCTCCACATCATCCTGCTCACGGCCATTGAGGGTAGCGGATGGCTTGCCGCCTGGTTCGGCCATCATTTCACCTGGCAGATGATGCATGTCTTTACGGTAAGCACCATGCTGTTTGTATTGTGCACGCAAACCATTTTCTGCCGTCCGTTCTGCCCCATGCCCCAGCGGCTCTCGCTGAAGGGAATAGACTTTCAGGGTGCGTTGCTTATTTGTGGGTTGATGCTGGTGGTGTCCTACATCGTGGTGTATGGCGACTATTTCATGTGGTTAGACACGCTCCGCATTCGTCTCCTGCTGGGTGTGGCCATTGTGCTGTTGGGCCTCGTGCTCTACCGGCTGCACTACAACCGTTACCCTTACGTCGAACTCACTCTTTTCACGCATCGCAACGTCGTTCTCATTCTCCTTGTGACCTTCTTCGCCGAACTTGCTTTCGGTGCGGAACACACCATGGAAGAGATCCTTTACTGTGAAGTCGTCCGGTTGGAAGAACTGACCAAAGAGGTGCAGTTTATGTGGGCACTTCCCGGCATGTACGTCGGCATCCTGCTGGATCTCTATTGGCTGAAAGTCAGGAAATGGAAGATATGGAAACTCTTCGGAATCGCTTTCATTAGCATTGCATTCTATGGCATGTTGATGTACTTCACGCTGGATATGCAGGTCAGTATCGAGCAGTACCGCCTCGCGATCTTCCTTTGTGGATTGGCTTATGCCATACTTGCCCCCGCATTGATGTGGGCTTTAGACGAATCGGTTCCCAGCCTTGAACAGTTTTTCATGGGGTTGTTCGTGTTCAATATTCTCCACATGTATCTGGCTGGAGCGGCAGGTTATGGCATTTATACCACCCTCTTCTCGCATTTTCTGAACGATAACATGGTGAGTTACGGACAGCAACTGACGCTCACACAGTTGGATATGGCACACT
>SFEK01000031.1 GCA_004557285.1 Bacteroidales bacterium
GAAGCTGCCGCTCACGTGAGCTATATGTTCAGCGAAGTGGCTGCCATTTATCCTATCACACCGTCATCTCCAATGGCAGAGCATGTTGACGACTGGTCTGCACGTGGTCGCAAGAACCTTTGGGGACAGACAGTTTCAGTTCAGGAAATGCAGTCTGAAGGTGGAGCCGCAGGCGCTTTGCACGGTTCACTCCAGGCTGGTGCTTTAACAACTACTTTTACAGCATCACAGGGTTTGCTGTTGATGATTCCTAACATGTACAAGATTGCCGGTGAATTGCTGCCATGTGTATTCGACGTTTCTGCCCGTACTCTGGCTTCTCACTCGCTTTGTATCTTTGGTGACCACCAGGATGTGATGGCCTGCCGACAGACAGGTTTCGCCATGTTCTGCTCTGGTTCAGTGCAGGAGGTGATGGACCTCACCGCCGTGCCTCACCTTGCAACATTGAAGACCGGTGTGCCTTTCGTCAACTTCTTTGACGGTTTCCGTACTTCCCACGAGTATCACAAGATTGAGGTGATGGAGCAGGAAGACGTGGCCAAGCTCGTTGACCCTGCCGATGTGAAACGTTTCCGCGACCGTGCCCTCACCCCTGAGCGTCCACAGACCCGCGGTACCGCTGAAAACCCCGAGACATTCTTCACACACCGCGAGGCCTGCAACGCTGCCTACGATGCTGTTCCAGCCGTAGTGGAGAACTATTTGGCCGAGATTTCCAAGATCACAGGTCGCGAATATCACCTCTTTGACTATTACGGAGCTGCCGATGCCGAGCGCATCATCATCCTCATGGGTTCTGCCACAGAGGCTGCCCGCGAGGCTATCGACCATCTGATGGCTCAGGGCGAGAAGGTTGGTATGGTGGCTGTTCACCTGTATCGTCCATTCTCTGTCAAGCATTTGTTGGCTGCAGTTCCCAAGACAGTGAAGCGCATTGCCGTGCTCGACCGCACCAAGGAACCTGGTGCTGAAGGCGAACCATTGTATCTCGACGTGAAGAGTGCCTTCTATGATGTTGAGAACAAGCCATTGATCGTTGGCGGACGCTATGGTCTGGGTTCAAACGACACCACACCTGCCAAGATTATCGCCGTATTCAACAACCTGGCGTTGCCCGAACCCAAGAACCATTTCACCGTGGGTATCGTTGACGACGTGACATTTACATCACTTCCCGAAGTAGAGGAAATTGCCCTCGGTGGCAGCGGCATGTTCCAGGCCAAGTTCTACGGTCTTGGTGCCGACGGTACTGTAGGTGCCAACAAGAACTCTGTGAAGATCATCGGCGACAACACAGACAAGTATTGCCAGGCTTATTTCTCTTACGACTCCAAGAAGTCAGGCGGTTTCACCTGCTCTCACTTGCGTTTCGGCGACACACCTATCCGTTCTACCTATTTGGTAACAACACCTAACTTCGTGGCTTGCCACGTACAGGCTTACCTCCACATGTATGACGTGACCAGAGGTTTGCAGCCCAACGGCACATTCCTGCTCAACACCATCTTCGACGGTGAGGAGCTTGTTCACTTCATGCCCAACAAGGTGAAACGCTACTTCGCACAGAACAACATTACCGTTTATTATATCAACGCCACCAAGATTGCTCAGGAAATCGGTTTGGGCAACCGCACCAACACCATCCTCCAGAGTGCATTCTTCCGTATTACAGGCGTGATTCCTGTTGACCTCGCCGTAGAACAGATGAAGAAGTTCATCGTGAAGTCTTATGGCAAGAAGGGTCAGGATGTGGTTGACAAGAACTATGCCGCCGTTGACCGTGGTGGCGAATACAAGCAGCTGACCGTTGACGCTGCATGGGCCAACTTGGCTGATGATGCCGTTGTTGAAGACGATGCTCCCGCATTCGTAAAAGAATTGGTGCGTCCTATCAATGCCCAGGCAGGCGATTTGCTCAAGGTTTCCGACTTTGTGAAGCACGACACCGTTGACGGTTCTTGGCAGAACGGCACCTCCGCCTACGAGAAACGTGGTGTAGAGACTTTCGTTCCCCAGTGGAATGCCGACAACTGTATCCAGTGCAACAAGTGTGCCTTTGTTTGTCCTCACGCTGCCATCCGTCCATTCGTCCTTACCGATGAGGAAATGGCAGGATTCGACTTCACTACCATCACCATGAAGGCTCCCAAGGCCATGGCTGGCATGCACTTCCGCATCGAAGCTTCTGTGCTCGACTGTCTTGGATGTGGCAACTGTGCTGACGTATGTCCTGGCAATCCCAAGACAGGCAAGGCGCTCACCATGGTACCATTCAACCCCGATGCTGAGGAAATGAAGCAGGAAGCTGCCAACTGGGATAAACTGGTGAAGGATGTGAAGAGCAAGCAGGATTTGGTTGACATCAAGAGCAATGTGAAGAACTCTCAGTTCGCACAGCCTCTGTTCGAGTTCTCAGGCGCATGTTCAGGATGCGGTGAGACTCCTTACGTGAAGCTGATTTCTCAGCTCTTCGGCGACCGTGAAATGATTGCCAACGCTACAGGTTGTTCTTCAATCTATTCTGCCTCTATCCCATCTACACCTTACTGCACCAACGACAAGGGTCAGGGTCCTGCCTTCGACAACTCTCTGTTCGAGGACTTCTGCGAGTTTGGTCTTGGTATGGTAATGGGTAACAAGAAGATGAAAGAGCGCATCGTGATGCTCCTCAACCAGGTGCTGGAGAGCGACAAGGCATCAGAAGAGTACAAGGAGGCTGCACGCGAGTGGATTGCCGCCAAGGACGATGCTGATGCTTCAAAGGTTGCTGCTGCCAAACTGAAGCCGCTGATTGCTGAAAGTGCCGCCAAGGGTTGTCCTGTATGCCAGGAACTGCAGACTCTCGACCACTATCTCGTAAAGCGCAGCCAGTGGATTATCGGTGGTGACGGTGCTTCTTATGACATCGGCTACGGCGGTCTCGACCATGTCATCGCTTCAGGTGAGGATGTCAATATCTTCGTTATCGACACTGAGGTTTACTCTAACACCGGTGGTCAGGCTTCCAAGGCTACTCCTCTTGGTGCCATCGCCCAGTTTGCTGCACAAGGCAAGCGCATCCGCAAGAAAGACCTTGGTATGATTGCCACCACCTATGGTTATGTATATGTGGCTCAAATCGCTATGGGTGCCGACCAGGCTCAGTGCCTCAAGGCCATCCGCGAGGCCGAGGCTTATCCAGGCCCATCACTCGTCATCGCTTATGCTCCTTGTATCAACCACGGTCTGAAGGCCAAGGGTGGTATGGGCAAGAGCCAGGCCGAAGAGGCCAAGGCCGTTGAATGTGGCTACTGGCATCTGTGGCGTTACAACCCCGCTCTGGCTGAAGAGGGCAAGAATCCGTTCTCTCTCGACTCGAAGGCCCCCGACTGGAGCAAGTTCCGCGACTTCCTGCTGGGTGAGGTGCGCTACCTCTCTGTTCAGAAAGCTTATCCTAACGAAGCTGATGAACTCTTTGCCGAGGCTGAGCGCATGGCCAAGAAACGTTACCAGAGCTATGTACGCCAGACCAAGATGGACTGGAGCGAAGAATAATCATTCATTTCATAACATAAAATCTTTCAAAGCGGGGGGCATACCATGTCCTCCGCTTTTGATTTGAAAAAAAATAGCCAGTTCATCACCATTTTATTTTGTAATCTATCAACTTTGCATTAACTTTGCACCATGAGAACGTAGTGTCTTGGCTCTGCCGCTGGTGCGCATCATGCACACGAGAGGAAAGTCCGGGCAGCACAGGACGCTCCACTTCTGAAAATGGAAGCTGTCGGCAACGGCAGGAGATGCAGAAGAAAACAACCGCCACAACGCACGTTGGGGTAAGGGTGAGAAGGTGGTGCAAGAGACCACCAGGCGTCTGGCAACAGACGTGCTGTGCTATCTGGAGGCTGCAAGTTCGCGTAAACCGCCGTCAAAAGGGTTGTCCGCCCGAAACATCCGTTACGGCGGAGGGTAGAACGCTTGAGATGTGGGGTGACTCACACCGTAGATAAATGGCAGGCGCTGCATGTGGCGAGAGCGACATGACAGAACAGAACCCGGCTTATAGAGACACTGCCTTCTCTTTTTTTTCATTTACCTAACCTTGACAACCTGAGGGAACAGCACATGAGAAAGAAAATCAAACAGATTATCCATTTCTTCAGCGTAGGACTGTGGAGAATAGACCGCAAAGACGTTTCCCCGGTACGCTATTTCCTCTATAGTGTGACCAAGGGTGTGTATATGGCTATCGAACTGGCCACTACAAAGCGCATGATTGACCTTGCCGCTGCGCTTACCTATTCCACATTGCTGGCCATTGTGCCCATCCTTGCCGTGGTGTTTGCCATCGCCCGCGGTTTCGGTTACAACAAGTTCATCGAAACATGGTTCCGCGAAACGTTGTCCAGTCAGCCCCAGGTGGCCGAAACAATCATCGGTTTCGTCAATTCCTATCTGGTGCATACCAAGAGTGGTGTATTTCTCGGTGTGGGACTGGTATTCATGCTCTGGACAACCATCATGCTGATACGAAACATCGAACTGTCGTTCAACGTGATATGGCAGGTGAAAAAGCCCCGAAGTCTGTTCCGCACGGTTACTGATTATATGGCTATGTTTCTTCTCGCCCCGCTCGTCATTGTGATAACCTCAGGTATGTCGATATTCATCACCACCATATCTTCTCAAGTTGCGGGTTATGCTTTGCTGGCTCCTGTGGTCAAGGTGATCATCGCCCTGTCGCCGTATCTGCTCATGTCGATTGTTTTCATTGCCCTCTACCTGTTCATGCCCAACACCAAGGTGAAGCTCCGCAGCGCGGTGTTTCCCGGCATTTTGGCAGGCGTCGCCATGCAGGGTTTACAGCTGTTCTATATCCATTCACAGATATGGGTGAGCAGCTACAACGCCATATACGGCTCGTTCGCCGCCTTGCCTCTGTTCATGCTCTGGGTGCAGATTTCATGGATCATCTGTCTGTTTGGTGCAGAGTTGTGCTACACCAGTCAGAACCTGGAGTATTTTGCCTTCAAGACAAGCACTGAAGATCTGAGTCACCGCCACCGCAGGATGCTGTCTGTGCTTCTGTGTGCCAAGATATGCCGGCGTTTCCAGCTTGGTCTGCCTTCCTACACGGCCCTGCAACTGAAACTGGAAACGGGCATCCCCATCCGCATCGTCAACGACCTGCTCTTCGACATGACCCGCGTAAAACTGCTGGTCGAGATTTCTACCGACGAGAAAGGCGAAGACAGCAGCTATCTGCCTGCAGAAGACTTGCAGCGGTTGAGCGTGGGCACTCTGCTGGAACGACTGGATGCTGAGGGTAAATGGACACTTGACCTCGATTGGGAACAGATGGACAGCAACACATGGGAGCAATCAAAACAACTCTACAAGCAATACATCGAGGGGCAGCGACAACTGCTGTTGAAAGACATCTGCATGAACAACCAACAGTCGGAATCATAAAACCAATGGCTCAAAACATGCAAGTCAAGTAGAATTAAGAATAATTCACGCATAACAGATAACATCATTCAAAAAATATCAGTAATTTTGTAGCCTATAAAAGAAACAATAAAAAATAAAGAAATGAATTTACCCGATTTCATGCCTTATGCCAACAAATTCAGTAACAGCGAGTTTGTTGACAAGATTTCAAAAATTGCAAAACGTGCCGGTGCAAAGTTGGTTTATGCTGCACTCATCCTTTATTATACCTTGCAGAGTGACAAGATTTCCATCAAAGACAAGGCCATCATCGTTGGAGCTCTGGGGTATCTCATCAGTCCGCTCGACGTGATTCCCGATGCCATTCCCATTGCCGGTCTTGGCGACGACCTGGCCGTGCTGGTTTATGTGCTCAACAAGGTGTGGGGCAACGTGTCAGAAGACATCAAGAACCAGGCCAAGGAAAAGCTTGCCAAATGGTTTGACGAGGACGAAATCAAGGAGATAGACAATCTGTTTGACAAAGAAGATTAATACGATAATATATGCTGTTAGATCCAAAGAACATCAAAGAAGAAACCTTGATGAACTTCAAGGGTGGCGAGGGTGAATTAATCACACGCAACTATATTGACGACAAGAGCAAAATCATGTTCAGCTGTCTTCGTCCGGGTGCCTCAAGCGGTTTGCACCGTCACGAGGGCAATGCCGAAATCGTATATATCATCAGCGGCACTGCCGTCTTCAATTATGATGGGGTAGAGGAGACCGTAAGTGCAGGACAGGTACACTATTGTCCCGACGGCCATTCGCACTTCATGATGAACCGGTCAGAAGAAGACGTTCATTACCTTGCCGTGGTGAAATAACAGGAGTTTTTGTCAAGATACCTTCATAGGCTTCTGAAGGTATCTTCATTAAACAACGAAGGTACCTTCAAATGATGATGAAGATACCTTCGTATTTTTTTGGATATTTTGCTCTTCAGCGAGTTTTGCCCAACTGTTCAAAATAATATTGCCAATAGGTGTTGCCGTATGAACTCCGTGTATAGGCAAGACCGATGTGCTTGTCCTTGTAGGTACGCACCGTCTTGACGAAATCAGCATAGTCGGCATCCATCACCGGGTTGTGGAAAACCACAACGGGATTTGAGCGCAGATGGGTGTATAAAGTCAGCGCCTCTTTATAATGCTTGGGAAGGGTGGGAGATTCGATGTTGTATTTCCTCACGATGGATCGGGCAAAGGCGTCAATCTTGCCATCGAGCAGATACCCGCAAAGCAGATAGTCGGTAACCGATTTTCTGCCCAAGCCATTGGTGTCGAGATACATCAGATATTTCATCACCGACATGTTTCCCCGTGGGCGTATGGCCATCAGTTTGAACATTTCATTGTCTGAATTGAGCAGGCATTTCACTTGGTTGCCGTTGGGCAGAAGCGATTCTGAACCACCACAGATGGCGTATTCAAACAGGGCATTGCCCAGATTGCGGGTGCGGGTCAAGGCACATGCCCTCAACATGGTGAGGTTGACATCCGTCTCGTCCGATTTTTCGCCTATGCTGAGGGCCTTTTCATATTGTCCTTCGCTGATGAGATGCTCCATGTGCAACCGATAATGCAGCACAGCATCGGTGTTGCCCATTCCACAGATGCCGAGCAGCAGCACGAGCATGATGAACAAATTGCTTCTTGTCTCCTCCCAGATGCCTTTTCCGCGGCACCACCTTCTCACCGCAGCATCCCTGTGATAACGTAGTGTAAGTACAATATATAGCACTATCAGCAAGAGGGTCAGCCAGAGCCATCCGCCATACGACAAGTGGACGCTGAACTGCTCGTTGATGCTGGTGAGCAGCCCGAGAAGCGCAGCAGATGGCAGATAGGTGAGGGCATAAAGTTTGCCGCGCCAGGGCAGCAGTCTGCTCACCATCATCTGCAGCAGCATGAGCACCGAAGTGATGACCAACGTGCCGATGTTGCGCTCATAATGAGTCGTTCCTCCCGACAGCACATGCTGTTCCATGGCCAGCAAGTCTGCCTGGAAAAAATACAGGTAAATGATGGTGAACAAGAGGAAAACAATGGCACACACGATTTGCTGGAGTGTGCCATTGTTATGATTGGCGTTGATTGTCATTGTCAGTTTTTCTTTAATACTACAGCCGAACGGGCAGGTATGTAAAGTTTGAGCCATTCTTTATGCTCTTTCATGTAGAGCGGGTCATAGTTGGTGGTGTGCGTGATGGTGTCGTCGGCCAATCCGTTGCCTCCAAACTTCTTGGCATCGGTGTTGAGCACCACATCATAAGAGCCTGTGGGCACAAGGAAGCCATAGTCGGTGAACGAACGGGTGGGGTTGAAGTTGAACACGAAAACAAGGTCGCCACGCATGAAAGCCAGAACCTGGTCACCATCGTTGTGCCAGATTTCCTGCACGGGCTTGTTCTGGAAATGGCGCACCGATTTTACCACGTTGAGCATCTCACGGTCAAAATCGCCGAGATAGTGGTAGCACAACTCCTTGTTGTCAACAAGATTCCACTGGCGGCGTGCATATTTGTGGCTCCAGCCGTTGCCCTCTCTCGGGAAGTCTATCCATTCGGGATGTCCGAATTCGTTGCCCATGAAATTGAGATAACCGCCGTTGATGGCACCCAGCGTAACCAGACGAATCATCTTGTGCAGGGCTATGCCGCGGTGCACCACACCATTCTCGTCGCCCTTGCGGAAATGCCAGTACATGTCGGCATCGATGAGACGGAACACGATGGTTTTGTCGCCCACCAATGCCTGGTCGTGGCTTTCACAATAGCTGATGGTCTTCTCGTCGGGACGTCGGTTTTTCACCTCCCAGAAGATGCTGCTCGGTTTCCAGTCTTCATCACGCAGCTCCTTGATGGTCTTGATCCAGTAGTCGGGAATGTTCATCGCCATGCGGTAGTCAAAGCCATAGCCACCATCCTCAAACTTGGCGGCAAGTCCCGGCATGCCGCTCACCTCCTCGGCTATGGTGATGGCGTTGGGATTAACCTCGTGTATCAGTTTGTTGGCCAGGGTGAGATAGCAGATGGCATTGTCGTCCTGATGGCCGTTGAAATAGTCGTTGTAATTGCAGAACGCCTCACCCAGTCCGTGACTGTAGTACAACATGGATGTGACGCCGTCGAAACGGAATCCGTCGAAATGGAATTCCTTGAGCCAATACTTGCAGTTGCTCAGCAGGAAGTGGATAACCTCATCCTTGCCATAGTCGAAGCAGAGGCTGTCCCATGCAGGATGCTCATGTTTTTCTCCGGGATAGAAATATTGGTTGGGGTCTCCTGCCAGATTGCCAAGACCTTCCATCTCGTTCTTCACCGCATGACTGTGAACGATGTCCATGATGACGGCCACCCCTTGACGATGAGCCTCGTCAATGAGCGCCTTCAGTTCTTCGGGAGTGCCAAATCGGCTCGAAGCAGCAAAGAAACTGCTCACATGATAGCCGAATGATCCATAGTAGGGATGTTCCTGAATGGCCATGATCTGAATACAGTTGTAACCGTCGGCCACCACTCTGGGCAAGACATTTTCCTTGAATTCGGTATAAGTACCCACTTTCTCGGCATCCTGTCCCATACCGATGTGACATTCGTAGATGAGCAGCGGGTTCTTGTTGGGTTTGAAACTTTTCTTCTTCCAGGTATAAGGTTGTTCCGGATTCCACACCTGTGCAGAGAATATCTTGGTGGTTTCGTCCTGCACCACACGCTGAGCCCATGCAGGAATACGCTCACCCGACCCACCGTTCCAATAGACATGCATCTTGAAAAGGTCGCCGTGTTTCATGCCCTTTTCGGGTATCTTGAGTTCCCAGTTGCCTGTGCCCTCGATGCGTGTGGCCTTGTATTTGTCTGTCTCTTGCCAGTTGTTGAAATCACCCACCAGATAGATGGCGGTTGCGTTGGGTGCCCATTCCCTGAACACCCATCCTCTTTTCATCTTGTGCAGTCCGTAGTAGTCGTATCCACTGGCAAAGTCTTCAAGAGTCTTCTTGCCATTGCGTGTCAACTGGTTGATTTTCCACACGGCATGGTCATGTCTGCCCTTGATGGCATTCTCAAACGGCTCCAGATAGCCGTCGTTCTTTACCAGTCCGATGTGTTTCGGCGCATCCTGTCCGTTTTTCTTGCACGCCTTGCAGGCCTTCTTGGTTTTATCTGTCTTATGCTCCATTGTCATTTATAAAGAGGTGTTGTGAAAAAAATCTTGTTAGGTCAAAACCATGTCACGCCAGTATCTTGAAGATGGCCTTTTTGATTTCAGCCTCGTCGGAGATACATGGGGCATGTCCATCCTGCGGGAAGAAGATGGCAAACTCACCGGGTTTGCAGGTCACGTATGTATTGGCAGCACCCTGGTATTTGGTGATGTCTTTCTCCTCGTTGTATTCAGCTTCCGGAAGGTCGCCAAGAGGAGTATAGCCAAATGTCTCGCTGGTGCTCAGCGGTATTTGTATGTCAATCATTTTCCTGTGTGTTTCGAGCAGGGCCTCCTCCTTGGTCTTGCCTTTGGCACATTGGATATTCACGAAAAGGTCGGCGCCTTTGATAAAGTGTTTTCCGGCCTCAAGGGCATTCAGGTCATTGGCTTTGATGAAGTCAATCACATCGTTGAACAAAGGATTGAGAGAAGCATATTTCTCCAAATTCTCAATAGTGTCTATTACCATAATAAATAAGTTTTAAATAATTGTTTTTTGAACTGAATGTTTATTTTGTGTCAAACTACTTGAAGTTTGTTTATTGCACCCTGTTTCCTGAGATATACATACCTTGTGCGGTGATGTTGCCGTTGCGGTCTTTCTCCAGGTATTTTCCGTCGCGCAGGTCATCTTTGTAGCTGCCTTCAAACCTTTTTCCGTCTTTGTCCACTTCGATGGCCTTGCCGTTGCGCTTGCCTTTTTCATAAATGCCCCTGAACTTGCTGCCATCGGCATAATGAATAATCATTTCGCCGTGGAATTTGCCATTTTTGAACTCGCCTTCATACACGTCGCCGTTCTTCTTGTTCAGTTTGCCGTGTCCTTCCTGAATGTCGGCTTTCCAGTAGCCGGTATATACGTCGCCGTTTTTCCATTGCATCACGCCCAAACCATCCTTGTCGCCTTCGTTGAAGTGACCTGTATATTTGTCTCCGTTGGCAAAGGTGAATATGCCCTCGCCCGTACGTTTGCCTCTGAGGTAATCGCCTTCATAGACATCTCCGTTCTGGAATTTGTATATGCCTTTGCCGTTCTGCACGTCATCTTGCCAGTCGCCGGTATAGACATCGCCGTCGGCATATTTGTTCGTACCCTTGCCCGACCTCTGGTTGTTTACCCAGTTGCCCTCGTAGGTGGTGCCGTCGCCCCAGCTGAAGAAGCCCTTGCCACACTTCTGGTCGTCTTTCCATTGTCCGTCATAGTATGCGCCTCCGCTGTACTTGTATTTGCCCTTGCCTTCTCGCTTGTCCTCTTTCCAGTCACCGTCATACACGTCACCATTATAATAATACATGATGCCGTGCCCATGCTGATAGTCGCGAAACCACAGTCCCACATACTTGTTGTTGTTCATGAAAAAGAAGGTACCCTTGCCATGCTGCTGGTCCTGAAACCATTCGCCCTCATATTTTTCACCGTCAGAGAAGGTATATACCCCATATCCTTGGCGCTTGCCTTTGACATAATCCCCTTCGTAGAAGTCGCCGTTCTTGTAGGTGGTCTTGCCTTTGCCGTGGGGCTTGCCCGCCACCATTTCACCTTGATATACACCGCCGTCCTTGGTTTCGCACGAGCCCAAAGTGATTTTCTGTGCGAAGGCTGAGAGGGTTAAAAATGATATGAATGTAAGTAAGATATATTTTTTCACGTCGTTCCTGTTTTAAAAAATTGTTTCAAAGGTACAGAAAAAATGTCAGTTGGCAAAATTTTTTCTTTTGTTTCAATAACTTTCAATGATTTTTAAGAAGTAATCGTGATAATATCAACTATTTTCAAGTTTTTTTCGTGCGGTTTCGTTTTTTTGCATTACCTTTGCATGACGAAATTAACGAACAAAAATGACTATGTTGAATTTTGTAGGAATCATTCCCGCCCGCTACGCATCCACACGCTTTCCGGGAAAGCCATTGGCAATGCTGGGTGGAAAAACAATGATACAAAGAGTGTACGAGCAGGTGAGCAAGGTGCTGCAAGATGTTTATGTAGCCACCGACGACCAGCGCATCTATGAGGCGGTGGAGGCGTTCGGAGGCAAGGCCATCATGACCTCGCCCAACCACAAGAGCGGCACCGACCGCATACAGGAGGCTTACACCAAAATCGGCAAACCGTTTGACGTTGTCATCAACATCCAGGGCGATGAGCCTTTCATCCATGAGTCGCAGATTGAAACGGTGTGCCGCTGTTTCGACGACGACAATACCATGATTGCCACACTTGGCCGTCCGTTCAACGACTCGCATACCTTTGCCGACCTCGAAAATCCCAATTCGCCCAAGGTGGTGTGCGACAACCGGGGGTTTGCCATGTATTTCAGCCGCAGCGTGATACCTTATCTCCGTGGCACCGACAAGACCGAGTGGCTGTCAAGTTTTCCTTATCTCAAGCACATCGGTCTTTACGCCTACCGCACTCGGGTGCTCCAGGAGATTACCGCCCTGCCTCAGTCGCCGCTTGAAGTGGCCGAGAGTCTTGAGCAGCTCAGGTGGCTCCAGAACGGCTACCGCATCAAAGTGGGCATCACCCAGATAGAGACTGTGGGCATCGACACCCCCGAGGACCTGGAGAGGGCCGAACGTCTGTTGCTTGAAAGAGAAGCATAATGTGTATGTACTACAAACCTGGAAACCAATGAGATACCTATCAGGAAAAAACCATCCGGAAGATTACCATTATCTGGATGTCCGCGAGGAGCAGCCACTCTTGGAGTTTCTCCTGGCCAACCTCAAAGGCATCAGCCACAGCAAAATCAAGGCCACACTCAAGGGCAAAGGGGTCAAGGTCAACGGCAAGGTTTCTACACAGTTCGACCTTCCTCTGAAACCGGGATACAAGGTGTCGGTGAGCAAGCGCAAACGCACATCTGACCTGCTGATCAGCAGGTATGTGAAAATCGTTTACGAAGACCAATATCTCGTGGTCATCGAAAAGAATGTGGGCATACTCTCCATGGCTGCCGGCCACCGCTCGCTCAACGTGAAATCGGTGCTGGATGATTATTTCCACAAGAGCAAACAGAAATGCCGTGCCCATGTGGTGCACCGTCTCGACCGCGACACCAGCGGACTGATGGTATATGCCAAAGATATAGAGACCGAGCAAATACTCGAACACAACTGGCACGACATCGTTTACGACCGCCGCTATGTAGCCGTGGTGAGTGGAGAAATGGAAGACGACGAGGGAACCATAGCCAACTGGTTGAAAGACAACAAAGCATATGTCACCTATTCGTCGCCCGTTGACAATGGGGGCAAATATGCCATCACCCATTTCCACACCCTCAACCGCACCACCGAACACAGTTTGGTGGAATACCGCCTGGAAACGGGGCGCAAGAACCAGATACGTGTCCATTCTGCCGACATGGGGCATCCCGTTTGTGGAGACCCCAAATACGGCAACGGCGACGACCCTATACACCGGTTGTGCCTGCACGCTTTCCTGCTGTGCTTCTATCATCCTGTGACGGGAGAACGCATGGAATTTGAAACCATGATACCGGCATCATTCCGACATCTTTTCAAGTAAACCATACAACAAGTCATTGCAATGGAAAATTTTTCGTATTACATATTTTGCATCATCGCGCTGGTCATTGCCGTCTTCTTGCTGAAGAAGGTGGCCGGATGTATCATCAAGTCGGTGGTGTTAGCCATACTCCTGGCCGTGCTTGTCGCCGTCTATTTCCTTTATTTCAAAGGGGCATAGACAGGATGTTTTGCGGCACGGCAGGCATGATACATCACAAACAGAAAACACAACAACCATGAATGTAGAAGAAATCAAAAGAATCATTGAGCAACAGCCCAACCTCTCCACGGTGTTGGGCATGAACTTCATCTCCACCCCCGACGAGGACATGTGCATGGCCACCATGAAGGTGAACGAGAACAACCGCCAGCCCTTCGGCTTTTTGAGCGGCGGCGCATCCTTGGCATTGGCAGAAAACCTGGCCGGCGTGGGTTCCACCGCCCTGTGTCCCGGCAAAATCTGTGTGGGCGTGAGCGTCAGTGGCGACCATGTGAAGGCAGTGGCCGAAGGCGACACCGTCACAGCCCTCGGGCATCTGGTGAGCAAGGGGCGCAAACTGCATGTTTGGGATGTGAACATCACCGACTCCAAGGGCGACCTGATTTCCACCGTACATGTCACCAATTACATCATCACCCCCAAAAAACAGTGATGCATCATTCCTTTGCCCTTTACCGTCTGCCCGGTGCCACAACGTGTGTCTGGTGCGAAAGCAAGGAGCAGCCATTGGTGCTCGACCGTTGCTCGGCACTCGATGGCAGGAGTGGTTTTCTGTTTGCCCCCTTCCGCCTCACGGCTCACACCCCTTTGTTGCTTGTCGTTCCCGATGTCATCAAAGAGATGTCGCTCGACGAACTGCCTTCCATTCAAGGCGACATATATTTCATGGAGCATGACGACAGCGCAGAGCGCGAACGCTATCAGCAAGTGTTTGCCCAGTTTCATCAGGCTTTGTGCAGTGGCGAACTGCAGAAGGTAGTGCTTTCAAGAAGAGCCAAGGAAACCGCTTTGCAAGACATCGACCCTTTGGCATTGTTCAAGGAAGCGTGCCTATCTTATCCTCAACACTTCGTGGCCTTGGTTTCCACACCACAGTCGGGCACATGGCTGATGGCCACCCCCGAAATTCTTTTGCAGCGGCAGCAAGGCCGTTGGCACACCATGGCCTTGGCCGGCACCATGCCTTCAAAACATTTCACCACAACGGAAGAACCATTGCACAGCATATGGAGCGACAAGAACATCCGCGAGCAGCAGTATGTGTCTGATTATATCCGTGAATGCCTCAGCCGCCATGCCTCCGACATCAGCGAGTCTGCCCCACAGACGCTCCTTGCCGGACAGGTGATGCACATCGTGACCCATTTTCACTTCTCGTTCGACGCTGGACAATCCTTGGGCTGTCTGATACAAGCCCTTCATCCCACGCCGGCTGTATGCGGTATGCCCAAACGTGAGGCCTACGACTTCATTTTGCAGCACGAGCAGCACGACCGCCTCTATTACAGCGGTTTTGCCGGGCCATTACAGTTGATGGACGAGACCCAACTCTTTGTCACCCTGCGCTGCATGCAACTTGAACAGCGGCAATACACACTCTATGCCGGTGGCGGACTGCTCAAGGATAGCGTGGCAGAAAAAGAGTGGCATGAAACGGAGTACAAAATGCAAACCATAAGAAAATGTTTAGCGATAAAGAGAACATCAACATATTGACATCGTTGCTCATGGCACACGGAGTGAAACATGCCGTGGTATGTCCTGGGTCAAGAAACATGCCCATTGTGCACAACCTCAACGCCTGCAGCGACATCACCTGCCATCCAGTGACCGATGAGCGCAGCGCAGGTTTCTATGCCCTTGGCATGGCACAGGCCACAGGCACCATGGTGGTGGTGTGTGTCACCTCAGGCACAGCCCTGCTCAATCTTGCACCTGCCGTGGCTGAAGCACACTACCGCCACACGCCATTGGTGGTGATTTCGGCAGACCGTCCGGCGGCATGGATTGAACAGCTCGACGGACAGACGCTGCAACAGCCACATGCCCTTGGGGGCTTGGTGGGCAAATGTGTCTCGCTGCCCGAACCCCACGATGACGAGACGAGATGGCATTGCAACCGCCTGGTGAACGAAGCCTTGCTGGCCACCCGGATGAATGGCAGACAACCTGTCCACATCAACGTGCCCATCGGCGACCCCCTCTTTACATTCAACACACCCGAATTGCCACAAGAGCGCGTCATCACTTGGCATCACCCAGAAATGGACATCAACGCCACAGCCATGATCGTGGCAAACCGACTGGCGTCGGCCAAACGCCCTATGGTAGTGGTGGGACAGCGGGCATGTCCCGACGAATCATTCGACCACAACCTGCTCCTGCTGAAAAAACAGGTAACGGTATTGCACGAACCCCTTTCTTCGGTTGTGGCCATTCCTTTTGAAGAGTTTCTCGCCCAGCGTGTTGATGACCGGGACTACATGCCTGATTTTGTGTTGTATATGGGTGGTCATTTGGTGAGCAAACGACTGAAACAGTTTTTGCGTCAATCGGGTGCCGAGGTGTGGGCAGTGAGCGACGACGGAGAGGTGCACGACACCCTGCAACATCTCACCCGTATCATCGAGGCCGACTGCCGGCAGTTGGTTGACCGCCTGGCAGATTATTGTTCCACGAACGAATTTCCACTTGAGGAATCACAGCGTTTTGCCCGTTGTTGGATTTCCGGCATGAATCACTTCATGATGACAACAGGCAATCAGCCGTTGCCATATTCCTATGCGGCTGCAGTCTCCATCTTCGAACAATCGTTGAGCGAAAAAGGCATGGTCTGTCATGTGCACTATGCCAACAGCATGGCCGTGCGTATGGCCTGCCGTTACGCCCGTCGATATGTGTGGTGCAACCGTGGGGTCAATGGTATAGAGGGCAGCGTCTCCACGGCCGCAGGCTTCTCGTTGGTCACCCCCGAACCTGTGTTTGTCGTGACGGGCGACCTGAGCTTCTTCTACGACCAGAATGCATTATGGAACCAGGAGCTGAAGGGCAATCTCCGCATCCTGCTGATCAACAATGGTGGGGGCGGCATCTTCCATTCATTGAAGGGCATGCAGCAGAGCGAGGCTTTCAGCAAGTTGGTCATAGGCCGCCACCATGTCTCTGCACAAGGCATCTGCATGCAAAACGACATCACTTATCTCTCAGCCTGCAACGCCTGCGAACTGGCGGCTGGCATCAATATGCTCATTACCGCCAAGAGCCATCGCCCCCAGCTGCTTGAAGTGTTTACAGGTGTTGAGGGGTGATATTGCTGTTTTTTTGAGGGGGCAGAATGCCCGGAGTGAGCAGGATTATCCGGAGGAGGCGGAATGCCCGGAGTGAACGGATTATCCGGAGGAGGCGGAATGCCCGGAGTGAACGGATTATCCGGAGGGGGCGGGATAACCGGAGGGGGCGGCTTGATACAAGCATGCCTATTGCTTGGATAATTGGGCCCGCAGCGCATTTATTTCACGCTGCAATGAAGCTATTTGAGCCTTTAGGTTGCTGATTTCCTGTTCTTGGGCTGCTATGATTTGTTTTTGTGTGCCACGCATGTCCAATCTTGCGGCAGTCATGCGCTCTCTTATGCCACCTTCCTCCACGAATTCGCGGTCTCGCTTTGCTATGAAAGAGGTCATGGCCTTATCCACCATGTGACACAGGCATATGGCAATGTTTGCCATTTCTTCGTCAGTCCAGCGATACAGATAGGAATGATAATCTTTTTCGTCGCTATGTTCCATGCAGAATTGCCTCATGCTGTCAAATCTACTGGTGTTCATGACGGCCCATTCCGGGATGTTGTGTTTTTTGATATAGTCTTGATAGTCCTCCAACAATTCCTGGTTGCTGCCTTTGGCGATACCCAACAGTTTCAGTTCCACCTCAAAAGAAGTCTGCCCGTCGGTCAATCCCTCAGCGATGTTCTGCTTCACCGACCGTGCAGCCTGCACCATCTGATCAACCGTGCGGTCGCCATAGTGTGGCAGAAAACGCTCGCAAAACACCTTGGTCAACTGCACCAGGACATCGCTCTTGCGATAGAAGTGCAACATTTTGTACACAGTGGGTTTGCGCAATACGCTCGGCGTACCGTCGTCATGGCGTTTGAGACTGATGTTCTTGTGGGTATTCTCCATCCTTACTTTTATTATTTGCCTTCTGCCAGAAGAAAGGTTTTCTTTTTTTCCATCCGAACAGTTCGAGCCAGTTGTTGAAATCCTTTTTCAGCAAAATACCAATGCCCTGGGTATTGAGCGACGACTTGGTGA
>SFEK01000187.1 GCA_004557285.1 Bacteroidales bacterium
CAACATCTACACGACCACGCTCGACGCCGGTACGCATACGCTGACCAAAGACAAGTCGGTGAACCTCTTCCTGGTGAAGATAGAACCGCTGGATGAATAAATCAATAACTAAGTTGCCTTGAGTTAAACGGCATCCCCTGTTTTTGTAAAGTATGGACAACCAAAAGGGCTGATACCTCGTGGGAGGTGTCAGCCCTTTTGGTTGATGTTGCTTGCAAGGTTTTTTCCTTACAAGAAAATGGGATTGCTTATTAATGTCTTACAATCACCCCTGACTTCATGAATTATGCATGATCAATCGGTCAAGTTGTTTGTCTTCAACGCCTTTTGCAAAACATGCCTATGCTGTTGTCTATGTTTTTGTCTCTTTCCTTCCATATTTTTTGCTTGCTCAAATCAATCGTCGAGTCGGCTCAGATCAATCGTCGAGTCAGCTCAGATCAATCGTTGAGTCAGCTCAAACGTGCCGTTGAGTCGGCTCAAATCCAGGCTGCTATAATGGTTTCTTGTTGGTTGTGTATGTCTGGCTGCAGCAAAAAAAAGCCCCCTCAAAAAGTATGAGGGGGCATAGATGTTATTTCAAGTGTTGTAGCATCCACTCCATTTGATGATATTCGGTATCGTCGGAAGTCCAATGCTCGTTGATGGGCGTGATGAGCGACTCCTTGGGGCAGGTGAGCGTATTCCACACGGCATACGAAGTGGTGGGAGGACAAGTGTCGTCGTTGTAGCCCCAGGTCATAAAGGTGTGTGCCTTGACATGGCGGGCAAAGTTCACCACATCATAAAAGGCCATGGTGTTGAGATTGTCGGGGGTAAACATGCCTGGAATACGGTTGAAGTGAGGATAGCCGCCGGTGAGTCCTGCGCTATAGGCACCCATGTCGCTCAAGGCAGGATGATTGACGATGCACTGGGTGACACGGCTGTCGAGAGCAGCCGCCACGATGGCCAGCGCACCACCCTGGCTGCCGCCCTGCACCACCAGGTTGCGACCGTCCCATTGGGGCAGCGAGGTGAGCACGTCTAAGCAGCGCACCAACGACAGATAGACACGCTTCATGTAATAACGGTCGCGGTTGTCGATGCCGTTGTAGAGATAGCCATTCTCCTTGCCGTTGAACGAACGGCTGATGTCATCAAAGGTCTCCTTGGGCAGACGAGGGTCAAGCCCGTGGATTTCCATTTCCATGCGTATGCAGCCGTTGTCGGCATAATAGCGGTGGCGCAGCGGTTCCTTGATGGTCTTAATGCCTGCCCCCGGAGGGCAGAGCACGGCTGGGCAAGCACCCTTTTGTGCGTTTTTGGGGATGAAGAGATAGGCATAGACACATTGCTTCTGGCGGTTCACCTGAATTTTGAGCAGGTGGCAGTCGGCCTTGTCGGTGCAATACTGTTCGGCTTTCTCTATGGTATAGCTGACGGGCAGCTGGCGCACCTCCTCCACGTTTTTCTTCCAGAAGGCCATGAAGTCGGCAGGCTCCTTGGTCCAGGGGCGTATGTCATCCACAGCGAAACCCACCTTCACATGGTGTCTGTAGGTCTTGCCGTTGATGGTGGCTGTCAGGCGCAGGTCGCGGAATCCTGGTGTGCGCCTTGTGCCCATGTTGATGTGGCCTTTGCCCTGTTTCAGTTTGACCGTGCCCTTGCTGTCGGCAGGAAGCATGTCGTCGGCCACCTCATAATCCACCACGGCATCCACCGGAATGCCATAACGGAAGAGCGACACCTCCAAGGTGGCTTTCTCGCCCGTGCGGTACAGCCAGTCGGCATGGTCGGGGGCTGCCACCCACAGATAGTCGGCCCTATAAGGATAATTCTCTGCCCATGTGCAGAGTGCTGCCACAAGGAGCAGCGAGCAGGTCAGTAAAAATCTTTTCATGATAGTAGTTTGTATGTTATATATATATATATTAATAAGGTGGGCGCCGAACGGCACCCACCTGTGTTGTGATATTGTCGATGGCTTATGCCTCCTTTTGCCGTGTACCCATGCGGGCTTCAACCACGTTGATGACATAGTCGCCAAGCTTTTCGCACTCGCAGATGATATCCATATACATGGTGCCGATGGCGTAGGTGTATTCGTGGTTGTTCACATCGTTGATGTTCTGGCTCTTCAACTGGTTGCGGTAGTTGTTGATTTCGTTCTCGATGTTGAAAGAGCGGTTCACGTCGAGCCTGTCCTTGCGTCCGGAGAGCATGACATTCATCTGGGTGAGACTGTCGTCGGTCAGTTCGAACATCTGCTGCAGGTGCTCATACTGCTTCTCGGTGAAATCCTCCTTGCCCTTGAACTTGCGGCTTATAGTGCGTGCAATGTTGTAGCAACTGTCGCCGATACTCTCCAGTTCGGTAATCTCGCGTAGCATGGCGCGTATCTTCGCCTTGGTGTCGTCACTCAGGTGGGCATCGCTCACGCCGTCGAGGTAGTTGGCGATTTCAATCTCCATATTGTCTGAAATGCTCTCGTATTTCTCAATGCGTGTGAAGAGTTTGTTGAACTCCACGTCGTTTTCTGTGTGTACCAACTCGCGCACAAAACTGAACATGCGACTTGTGCGTTCGCCGAAGAGCTGAATCTCCTTCTGCGCTTCAAGCACCGAAAGCTCTGGTGTCTTCATGATGGTATTGCCACCGATATAGCGCAAACGGAACTCCTCCTCGTTTTCCTGAACCTTGGGTTTGATGAGGCGGCATACCAACCGCTCGATCTGTGGAATGAACCATATCAAGGCAAATGTGTTGGTGACATTGAACGCCGTGTGGAAAGCGGCCAGGATGATGGGTAGACGCTTGGCCAGCTGTGGTACGTTAGATGCTGCGGCTTCGGGGTCGTAGCCCACAATGTTGCACACTGTGTTGACAAAGGGATAGAAGAGGCAGAGCACCCAAACCACACCGATGACATTGAACACCAGGTGAGCCAGAGCGGCGCGTCTTGCCTGTGTGTTGGCGCCCAGGGCAGCCAGGTTGGCTGTGGCGGTGGTGCCGATGTTCTCGCCCATGACCAGAGCGATGCCAAGATATATGGGCAGCACGCCGGTGGAGCAGAGCAGGATGGTGATGGCCATCACGGCAGCCGACGACTGCACGATGCAGGTGATGATGGTGCCGATGAGCAAGAAGATGATGATGGTGAGGTGGCTGCCTGTATCAAAAGAACTGAAGAAATTGATTACAGCGGGGTTGTGTTCGAGGTCGAGTTCCTTGCCTGCCGCACTGAGCAACACAAGAGAGAAGAATAGAAAAGCTATGCCGAAAAGGAAATCGCCGATGTAGCGCTGACGCTTGGAATAGATGAGAATGATACCGATGAAGAAGGCCGGGAAAACCACGCTGGTCAAATCGACATTGTATCCAAGGCTCATGATCCATGCCGTGAGGGTGGTTCCGATGTTGGCACCCATGATGACGGAGATGGCTTGCGCAAGGGTGAGCAGTCCGGCGTTGACAAACGAGACGGTCATCACCGTGGTGGCAGAGGATGACTGCACGGAACAGGTTACAAACATACCGGTGAGCATACCGGTGAAACGGTTCTTGGTCATCGTGCCCAATATGTGGCGGAGCTGCGAGCCGGCCATCTTCTGCAGGGCCTCGCTCATCACTTTCATACCGTAAATGAGCAGAGCTAATGATCCGATAATC
>SFEK01000188.1 GCA_004557285.1 Bacteroidales bacterium
CTTCCAGTTTTTTGATGCGGTAGAAGTCGAAATGGAATATGGTGTCTCCCGTTGTCAGGGAAGTATATTCATTCACAATGGCAAAGGTGGGCGAGGTGATGACATCCTCCACGCCCAGTGCTTCGCATACGGCCTTGATGAAGGTGGTCTTGCCAGCCCCCATGCTTCCATAAAAGGCAAATACGCGATGGTTGCCGATGTGTTCTACAAATGTTTGGGCTGCCTCATTGATGTGGTCAATGTTCTTGATGTTTATTTCCATATCTTTTTATCCTTTCTTTCTTGGGCGCATGGTGATGAGCGGCACAATCATCTCTTCCATCGAAATGCCTCCATGCTGGAAAGTATCCTTGTAATAGGATACATAATAGTTGTAATTGTTGGGGTAGGCAAAGAATGAGTCGCCGGCGGCAAAGACATAAGAGGTGCTGAGATTGGGCGCAGGCAACTGAGCCGCTGACGGGTCTTTGATGACAAACACGTCTTTGGCATTGAAATTCAGATTCTTGCCCAGTTTGTACCGCAGATTGGTGTTGGTGTTTCTGTCGCCGATGATCTTCACGGGGCGGGTGGCCCTGATGCTTCCATGGTCGGTGGTGATCAATACCGTGTATTGGCTTTGTGCCAGCAGTTTGAACAATTCGGCCAATACGGAGTGGCGGAACCAGCTGATGGTGATGCTGCGATAGGCCGACTCGTTGTTGGCCAGTTCGCGCACCATCTTCGACTCGGTGCGGGCATGGCTCAGCATGTCAATGAAGTTGACGACGAGCACATTCAGATGGTTGGCCGACAGCTGGTTGAACTTCTGCATGAACTTGTCTGCCGCCGCAGAATCGTTGATCTTGTGGTAGGAGAAGGAGTCGTGGCGGCGGAAACGGTCTAACTGTGTCTGGATGAGGGGAGCCTCGTTCAGGTTCTTGCCTTCTTCTTCATCCTCATCTACCCACAGGTCGGGAAACATCTGTGCTATCTTGGCGGGCATCAATCCGCTGAAGATGGCATTGCGGGCGTATTGGGTGGCGGTAGGCAATATGCTCACATAAGTATCTTCCTCGATGTCAAACATATCTCCTATTTCCTGTGCAAGCACTCGCCACTGGTCGAAACGGAAATTGTCTATCATGATGAGGAACACCTTTTCGCCGGCATCCAGCAAGGGGAACACCTTTTGCTTGAAGATGTCGACGCTCATCATCGGACGCTCCACTCCTTTGGTTGCCTGCATACGTTGGCGCAAGGCGATGTTTCTGGTTGCCGATGGTGATGGTGCCGCTCCTTGGGGCTTGACCCAATCCATGTAATTGGCCTTGATGTATTTGAAGAAACCATTGTTGGCCTCTTCTTTCTGCATCTGCAGCATGTCGGTCATATTGCTGTCGGTGCTGCTCAGTTCCAGTTCCCAATGCACAATGCGTTTGTATATATCCATCCAGTCGTCGATGGTCTTGCAGTTGTCTATCTGCAAGGCTATCTGTTGGAAATCCTGTTGATAGCCGCTTTGGGTCACCTCGGTGACGATTTCCTTTCTGTGGATGTTTTTCTTCAAGGTCAGCAATATCTGGTTGGGATTGACCGGCTTGATGAGATAATCGGCAATCTTCGAGCCTATGGCTTGGTCCATGATGTTCTCTTCTTCGCTCTTGGTGACCATCACCACGGGGGTGGCCGGGGATATCTCTTTCAGGCGCTGCAAGGTTTCCAGACCGCTGATGCCGGGCATCATCTCGTCGAGCAGCACCAGGTCGAATGTGCGCTGCCTGCATTTGTCCAGGGCATCGGTGCCATTGGAGACGGTCACCACCTCGTAGCCTTTCTTTTCCAGAAACAGGATATGGGCACGTAGCAATTCTATCTCGTCGTCCACCCATAACAATAGTCCGTTGCTCATATTCTTGTCGTTTTAATGGCCTGATAATGGTTGTTGTCTGTCAAAATCCGTCAAGGTCATAATATTCGTCTTCCAGCTCATAGGCATCTTTTTTCTGTTTGCCACTCTGTGGGTCTTCTTCTGTAGGAGTGTCGCCAAAGTCGATGATGACATCGTCGGTTTGGTTGCCGGCAGACTTCTCTTCCTGTGGGATAATGATCACATCATCGTCGTTGGCGGTGGAAGGTGTGGCTGCCGGTCGTTCCTCGGGAATGGCAATGGTGTTGTCGTCTGCCGGAGCGTTGTTGGCTGCCGGTCGTTCCTCGGGAATGGCAATGGTGTTGTCATCTGCCGGAGCGTTGTTGGCCGCGGGGGCCTGTGTCTCGGGAACGGCAATGGTGTTGTCGTCTGCCGGAGCGTTGGCCGCAGGATTGTCATTGCCGCCATCGATGAAGAAGCCATCTTCTATCACGCCGCCATTGAACAAGTCGTTTTCATTGATGCCATTGCCATCATCGGTGCCTGAGCCATCTTCAGCCGGTGTCTTTTCTTCCTGGGGCTGATATTCGATGCTCTCCGGTTCCATCAACAGGCGCACGGTGCTGATGCGCAATGGCATGAAATGCTCGTCGTAGAATTTGTCGTAGTCGTTGAAGCTATATTGAGTGCCGAGCAATTCAAGGTTGCTGTCGCTGATGACCAATGCGCGCCCCTTGTGGGTCAGTGTCGAGACTGCGGCGTTGGCATAAAGCTGACGGGCATATTGCAGGGCTTCGTCATAGTTGCGGAAACCGCTCACCTTCATGAGATGCAATCCGTTCAGTTCGTCAATCACGATGTCGAAGTTGCGCACGATGAAGTTGGTGAAATTGAAACGTGCCAGTTCAAATAGCAGGCGGTTTTCCTGCAGCGAATCGGGATGATAGGCCACTACAAACGAGAAGTTGACATCGCGTTCTGCCAAGAAACGGCGTGCCGCAATCGAGTCGCTGTCGCTCATCACCACCGAACGTTGTGCCCACACGTCGCCGATGTCAAACTTGCCGCCATGGAGTTTTCTTCCTGCCTTGACCCCATTGATGATCATGCCTGCCATTTCGGCCAGTCTGCTCTTGGGGAATTTCTTCACCATGTCTTCCATGTCGGCAAGACATCCCGTGGCATCACCGGCATTGAGTTTGCTCAATCCGCCGATAAAGATAAACTTGTCGCGGTTGTCGCCCAGGGGGAATCTGCTGGCAGATATTTCGGTGTTGCTCTTCACCTCGTCAAGGCGGTCGGCCTTGAAGGCGGCGTAGGTGGCAGCATAGAGCGAGTCTTCAAGATGGACACCGATGCGGGCATTCTCCTCGTAATAGGGGTCAGACAGCAATACTGTCCATTGGCTTTCGGGATAATCCGTCTTCAGCTTGTCCAGGAACTGGGTCGCCCTTTCTTTGTCGTTGCGTCTTGAATACAACAGATAGAGGTGGTAGAACGCCTCGTCGTTTTTCTCATATTCAGGGAAACTGTCGGTCAGTCGGCGCAGGTGTTTCTCACTCAACAGCAGGTTGTCCAGCTTGTCTTTGAAGATGACGCCTGCGTTGAACAGTCCGTCCTTGATGATATTGTTGCTCTCGGCCACCTTGTCTTCGGTGAAGGGTATCTGCTCCATATAATACTCGCGTTTGTGCGGGTCGTTCTTGGGGTCTTTCAACGAATTTTTTACCGAGTCTTCCTGTGCTTCCAAGGCAGCGATAGAGTCGCGCTGTTCGTCGGTCAGTT
>SFEK01000189.1 GCA_004557285.1 Bacteroidales bacterium
CTTCCTTGTGCGCAAGGTTTATGCCGAAGTGCCGCCTCACACCGAATACACGCTTACTCCCCGTGCCCATTCCTTTATGGCTGCCTGTCGCCCGATGGTGGATTGGGCCATCGACAATTTTGCGGCGATCATGAAAGACAGGGTCAAAACCTCTGCTCGTCGATGACCTTGCCATCCTTATCCACCGCCCGCCAATGCACAATATTTCTAACCTCTGAGGAGATAGTTACACCCACAATCAGTTTATTTTTTGGGGGGCATCTTTCCATTCTATAACTGATAATGCATCCCGACCGATAGCGCAAGCGAAGGCTTGTATGTAAAGGAATTATCGCTGCGGAAAAGGTTCTTCCAGAACGATTTCACGCTACGGTCCTGTATCTTCGCCTTGTGGTGATTGTCAACATTCTCTCTCCCTTGCATAAATCCTCAATATGTTATCTCCCGAAGCGCATGGCATGTCGCTCTGCGTTTCGGGAGATGTGTTTCAGTTTCAGCGAACAACAATCTTAGCTGTCGCCTTCCATCCATTTCCGTTCTCCACCCTGATGATGAAAAAGCCTTTTCTTATGGTGGCTGGCAGCATGGTCGTTGCGCCTACGAAATCGTGTCTGGCCGTCAGTCTTCCGCTTTCGTCGTAAATCGAAGCGTTGAAATGCTGTGTGCCAGAGGAATTGCAGACATTGAGCATCACTCTTCCGCCCATTGTTGTTTTGATGTGCAAATCGTTGGTGTCTTCAATGGCGATGGTGTTTCTAATTCCTAAGACTTCATAGCTTGTCTCGTAGGCACCGAGGTCGGGCGCCGTTCCGTTGTAGGCTATGCCTGCCACTTCTAATCCTCTGTATAGCGTAGCCTCCACGGGCGTTCCTTTGTCAATGAGGAACGATGCCTCCTTAATCCTTGCGAAGGTGGAATAAGGCAGACTGCCATCAGCATTTCTTGGAGCTATGAGCAAGGCATGGTTCTCGGTGTCGATGAATTGTTCAGGTGAAGCTTTTCTGAACTCGCATGTAGTTGTTGTCAGTCCTTTCAGAGATGTGTCAACTTGAAATCGTCCGTATAGTCCGTATTTTCCTTCTTCTCCAGCCTTGGGCAGACCTGTGTTCTTGTCTATTTTGTCTGTAGCCTCATTATCGTTGATGGCGATGCAGTTAGTGAGTGTGATGACGTGGCCGTCGGCTATCGGTTCGTAGATTCTATAAGAGTAAGCCTTGTCGCTTATGCTCTTCAGCGTCATGCCCGTGCAGTTGTTCATGATGATGTCGCCTGCGTTGTGGTTTTGGTCGAATCCCTTCGACTTGTTGCAGACAGCAAGACATCTGTTCATGTAAAGGTTCATTGCTCCCTGGTCGCTTCCCATCTTGAATCCGTTGCCGTTGCCGCTTGGTGCGATAGTGTTCTCGTCAAGGAATCCGTTCTTGTACGAGAGGCACTCTTCAATAATGACCGTCATGTTGTCGCCGAATCCACCGTCTTTCTTGTAGAAGACATCCCATCCGTCGTCGGAGTTGCACCATGCCCGGCATCCATAGAAATAGTTTCCGTCGCCTACGGATATCTTCGGGGCGAATCCATCGGCATCTCCCTGATCCTCGTCACAGTTGAGGTAAGAGTCGCAGTTGATGATGCGGTTGTTTGAGGCGAGGTTTTTCATCTGTATTCCAGAATCTCCGTTTCGATAGAAGTTGCATTCTTCTATGATGTTGTCGTGTGCCTGTTCCGTAGCGTTGATGATGTCCTGAGCCGTACCTCCATCGGGCTTGTTCCTTTCGATGAGCATGCCGTTGTCGCTTGCCTTCGTGATGTCAATGCGGTAGAAGTGCCAGTAGCTGCCGCACAACCTGACACCCTGATATGGGTTGTTGGAGTGTGAGTGGTAGGGCATGCCGGAGAAATCGAGCACAGCCCTTCCTCCCTTTGCGAAGACATTGATGTAGGCATCTTCTCTCCCGCTATGCAGGATGTTGATGCGTGCATCATAGACATAGGTACCTGCCATCATATAGATGGTGTCTCCAGCTTGTGCCATGTCGGCCGCTTTCTGCAACGAGAAGAATGGAGCCGCCTCAGAGCCGTCGCCCGTTTCGTCGTTTCCTGTGGGTGCACAATGGATGATCTGTCCGTCGAAATCGGGTATGACAAGGTCGCCTGTCGTGACGCTTCTCTCGTCGCCGTATGCAGTGCCAGCCTTTGTAGTCACGAAAGCCCGGTAGTTGTAGATGGTGTTAGGCATGAGACGCATCACTGCGTTAAAGTTGCCGTCGGCATCGATGCCATTGCCGATAGCCTTGGTTGACTTTTCTGTTGTAGGTAGCCCCTCCGTGTCATATACGACTCCATATAAAATAGGTGTAGCCCCTCCGTTGTCGGTTATTGTTCCACCGGAGTAAGCAGACATGGTGCGATGGTCAGTGGATGTGGGGTTCAGTCTTGCCTCTGTTGTAGATAGCACGGCCATGGTGGCATCGCTGGTGCAGAAGGTGCGCACCTCGCCGTATCCCGTTCCCGCACCTGTAATGGCATATGCGCTGTAATAGACCGTGGTGCCTGCTTCTATGCCCGCTATTCTTATCTGGAATGGATTCTCTGTTGCCACCTGTTTGTTGTCAGCGGTTCTCGGCACACTGTTCTCCGTGCTCCAGCATACACCCCATTCAACCATATCCTTGTCTCCGGCATCGATTATTTCTCCTTCCACCGTTGCCTCGTTCTTTGTGATGTCAGTTGCCTCGCCCGTCCGCATAGTGGCTTTCGTGCCTGCTGCGAGAATGGAAACTTGAATGTTGTCCACGTCAGCGTCGGCAGTGCCTTCGTTGGCGAGTTTTATGCGGTTCACCTTGATGCTGTTGATTGTCACATGGTTAGTGTACGACGTGTTGTCTGTCGTCACCGTTGAATGTAGTGTCCATGTCTTTCCTCCATCTTCAGATGTATAGACCGTAATGCTTCTGTCTCCACGTCCCTCCATGAACGACAAATCCTTGGCGCCTCGGTCGAGCAGCGGCAACACCACATAGCTGCCGATGTTTTTGGGCATGCGCAAGTCGCGCGAACCCATGCCAGTGCGCAGATAGCTTGAGTTGGTGCTTGAACTTGCATTGACATATATCCATTCGCCGTAGGGAGCATCGAACGTCTGTTCGGTTGCCGTGCGGCTCGACGGATAGATGGTCTTGTCTTCAAAGTCATGAGTAAAATAGAGCGGGTCGTCCTGGCAGAATGTCGGGATTGCTGCCAATGATGTCAGCAGTGTGATGGCTGTTCGCTTGAGTAAATAGTGAGTCATAATGTTGAATTGTTTTAGTATTTTTTTAATAAGCATTTATGCTATGTGATACTTGCACTATGTTTAATTAGGATTTGCTGAATTGATATCTGGTTGCAGACAGAGGTTTTCAGACGTAATCCCTCATGGCGATGGGGTGATGGAAATCTCCTATATTTCGGTCAGGGCAAGCCAAGGTTCCCACATGAATTTCATCGTGCTTCATCTCGCTATGGTATTAACCTTTGCAAATTTACATAAAAATCCCGAATGATGAGTCAGTCGAGATAAAGAAATCACTTTTCTATAGAGGAAAGATACGAAAAAAACTATATTTCCAAAAAATGG
>SFEK01000190.1 GCA_004557285.1 Bacteroidales bacterium
TTATGATATAGCACTACAAGGTGCAAAGGTACACAAAATTACTGATATGAACAAACGTTAGGCAAAATTTATATGTTTTCAGCATCTTAATTGTCGTGAGTGGTTTTGTATTTCCGAAATTAATACTAACTTTGCAGTCGAAAAAAACGAAACTGCAAAATGAGGACACGAATATTGATGCTGGCAGCTGTGCTGGGAATAGCACTTGCAGCCCATGCTGATACCCACAATGCCATGCGTTCGCGCTATTACAGGATGAGACGACCACAGGCCGACACGCTGATGGTCAAGGCATACGAAGATTCTTTGGCGTATTACAAGGCCAAGGTCGATTCGTTGTCGCGTGTGGCTGACAATGCCACCTTTCGTTTCAATTCCAACTACTTCAAGCTGTTTGCACCGCTCACCTATTACCGTTCGGTGGCAAAAGGAAGTTTTGCTGATACGGATGTAACCGCACAAGGGCCTGAGAGCCAGGCCGTCAACAGTGTGCTGATGAGAGCATATCTTCAATGTCCGTCGCGTGTGCGCTCTACCGAAGAGCAGCTCAAGCGCATGGGGGCGTTGCACGAGGAAATCAAGACCCCCATCAAGCATAAGGTGGAATTGAGCAAAGACGAAGACATGCTGTTGGAGGAAAAGACCGACATGCCTTTGCACTTGGTCGTGGAAAAACCCAACTTCTGGTCGTTCTCCGGTGATTACTACCTGCAGTTCCTGCAGAACTACATATCGGGCAACTGGTACAAGGGTGGCGAGAGCAACTATTCGATGGTGGCCAGTGCCACGCTGCAGGCCAACTACAACAACAAACAGAAGGTGAAATTTGAGAACAAGCTCGAACTGAAACTGGGCTTCCAGACTTCACGTGGTGACACCCTGCACAGTTTCAAAACTTCTGAAGACCTGATAAGATACACGGGAAAACTGGGATTGCAAGCCTCCAAAAACTGGTATTACACCTTGCAACTTGTGGCTTACACCCAGTTCTTGCGCGGTTACAAGAGCAACGATCCCTACGTTTATTCAGACCTCATGTCGCCATTCAACAGCAACCTCTCTATCGGTATGAGCTACAATGTCGATGCTTTCGACCACAAACTGAAAGGTTCCATACAGATGGCACCCCTTGCCTATAACTTCAGATATGTGTCGCGCAAGGAATTGGGGCCGCGTTATGGTATTGACGAGGGCAAGCACGTCAAGCACGATTTCGGTTCTGAGTGTACCTTCGACCTCACTTGGCAACTGTCGGAACTCATCAAGTGGAAGACCCGCCTTTATGGTTACACCACCTACGAGCGTGCCGAGATTGAGTGGGAAAATACCATCTCCTTCCAGTTCAACAAATACATCTCGTCCAACATCTTCATTTATCCACGGTTTGACGACGGCACCTCCACACGCGACGACCATCACGGCTATTGGCAGTTCAAGGAATATGCCTCTATAGGCTTTGCTTATTCTTTCTGAATCATGTGCAAACCGGAAGGAGTGCCAATCCATAATGATAAAAAAGTACAAAAAATGGCGTAATATAGTTATGATTGACAAAAAATCTATATCTTTGCCATTTGTAAGAAAAAACAAACAAATAAAATATGAAGAAATCATTGATTTTGTCATTGTTGTTCATGCTCTCAGTGGGCTATGCCTTTGCTCAGGCTGAAATCAAGTTCGACAAGACGACACACGATTTCGGAAAATTCTCCGAAACATCGCCGGTGCAGAAATGTACCTTTACCTTTACTAATGTGGGCGACAAGCCTTTGGTCATCAATCAGGCTGTGGCCACATGCGGATGCACCGTGCCCACCTATACCAAGAAACCCATCGCCCCTGGTGAGAAGGGCACGTTGAATGTCACCTATAACGGCAAGGGAAAATTCCCCGGACATTTCAAGAAAACCATTACCGTGAGGAGCAATGCCAAGACAGAGATGACCCGCCTCTATATTGAGGGCACCATGGAAGAAACGAAAAAATAATCAAAGATACAAATTATGTATAGAACAAATACATGCGGAGAGTTGCGACTCTCTGATGTAGGTGCGCAGGTCACCCTGGCAGGATGGGTGCAGCGCAGCCGCAAGATGGGAGGTATGACATTTGTTGACCTCCGCGACCGTTATGGTATCACACAGCTTGTGTTCAATGAAGAAAGCAATGCAGAACTTTGCGCCGCAGCCAACAAGCTTGGCCGTGAATACTGTGTGCAGGTTAAGGGTGAAGTGAGCGAAAGGCAGAGCAAGAATGCCAATCTGCCCACTGGCGACATCGAGATACTCGTTGCAGAACTCAAAGTGCTCAGCGAGAGTGCCACTCCTCCGTTTACCATCGAAGATAACACCGATGGCGGTGACGATATTCGCATGAAATACCGCTATCTTGACTTGAGAAGACCATGCGTGAGGAAAAACCTGGAATTGCGCCACCGCATGACTATCCTTATCCGCAACTTCCTCGATTCAAAAGACTTTATCGAGGTGGAGACACCTATATTAATAGGTAGTACCCCCGAAGGTGCCCGCGACTTTGTCGTACCTTCACGCATGAACCCGGGACAGTTTTATGCCCTGCCACAGAGTCCGCAGACATTGAAACAGCTGCTCATGGTGAGCGGATTTGACCGCTACTTCCAGATTGCCAAGTGTTTCCGTGATGAAGACCTGCGTGCTGACCGTCAGCCCGAGTTCACACAGATCGACTGCGAGATGTCGTATGTCGATCAGGATGATGTCATCAACCTGTTTGAAGACATGGCACGTCACCTGTTCAAGGAGGTGAGGGGAGTGCAGCTGCCTGCCAAGCTCCAGCAGATGTCATGGCATGAGGCCATGCGCCGTTTTGGCAGCGACAAACCCGACCTTCGCTTTGGCATGGAGTTCGTCGAACTGATGGATGTGCTCAAGGGTACTGGCGAATTTGGTGTGTTCAACGAAGCTGAATACATCGGCGGTATCTGTGTGCCCGGATGTGCCTCTTATACCCGCAAGCAGATTGACCAGCTGACCGACTTTGTGAAGCGTCCTCAGGTAGGTGCCAAAGGTCTGGTATGGGTGAAGTTCAATGACGACGGCACGGTAAAGAGCAGCATCGACAAATTCTATAGCCCCGAGGTGCTCCAGCAACTCAAGGAAACCATGGGTGCCAACAATGGCGACCTCGTGCTCATCCTGAGTGGCGACAAGGCCAACAAGACCCGTGTGCAACTGTGTACCTTACGTCTGGAAATGGGCGACAGACTTGGATTGAGAGACAAAGACAAGTTCGAATGTCTGTGGATTGTTGATTTCCCCTTGTTCGAGTGGAGCGACGAAGAGCAACGGCTCATGTCCACACACCATCCGTTCACCATGCCCAATCCCGACGACATCCCATTGCTGGAGACACAACCCGAAAAGGTGCGTGCCAAGGCCTACGATTTTGTATGCAACGGCATAGAAGTGGGAGGTGGAAGTCTTCGTATTCACGATGGCAAGTTGCAGGAGAAGATGTTCAATATCCTTGGTTTCACGCCAGAGCGTGCCATGGCACAGTTTGGCTTCCTCATCAATGCCTTCAAGTATGGTGCTCCACCTCATGCCGGCCT
>SFEK01000032.1 GCA_004557285.1 Bacteroidales bacterium
TGCAAGCGAGTGAAAGTAAAAAAGGACAACGAAACACTGACTTTCTACTACGGCAAGGAAGTGGCTTACATCGAAGACGAATACAACCAATGTCTCGACTTCTCCAAACTCACCGACCAAGAGATTGCAGGCATACTCTACTATCTTGAAGTGAAGCCTGGCGTCACTTCTGACATCGGCGACATCTATACCAACGTGAATGGCCAAATAGTAAAAGTGTTCACCTATGATTTGACCAACAGTTCCTTTAAAGTTGCACGCACCGATGTGGCTCCAGAGGTAATTTTGGCTGAATAATCATTTGATATCCTCATTTGAATATAATCAATCATTAACCAAAATCTGAATATGAAAAAGACAATTGTCACAGCATGTGCGGCACTGATGATGTGCGGCACGTTGATGGCCAAAGGCGGTAATCCGTTTTTTGGCAAATATGCCACACCACATGGCATTCCACCATTTGAGCTCATCAAGACCGAGCACTACAAACCTGCCTTCATCAAAGGGATGGAGGAACAGAAGAAGGAGGTGGCAGCCATCGTCAACAACAAGAAAACAGCCACATTCGAAAACACCATTGCCGCACTCGACCGCAGTGGCAAACTGCTCAACAAGGTGGCCTATGTGTTCTACGCCCAAATCGAAGCGAGCACCAACAATGACATGGAGACCGTCAATCTGGAGATGTCGCCCCTGCTCTCGCAGCACAGCGACGACATCATCATGAATGCCGAACTGTTTAAAAGGGTGAAATATGTGTATGATCACCAGAAGGACATGAAGCTCGACAAGGAACAGAAAAAACTGCTTGAGGAAACCTACAAGAGGTTTGTGCGCAGCGGCGCCAACCTCGATGCCGCCAATCAGGAAAAACTGCGCAAGCTGAACGAGGAATTATCCATGCTTGAAATCACCTTTGGACAGAACCTGCTGGCTGAAACCAACGCCTTCAGACTGGTGATAGACAACAAGGCCGATCTGGCCGGTCTGCCCGACAATCTTATAGCCACAGCAGCCGAAACAGCCAAAGAGGCAGGACTGGACGGCCAATGGATGTTCACCCTGCACAACCCCAGTGTGATGCCTTTCCTGCAATATGCCGACAACCGCGAACTGCGTGAACGCATGTTCAAGGCCTACATCAACCGTGGCTGCAACGGCAATGCCAACGACAACCGCAAGGTGGTGAACCGGCTCATCAAGGCCCGACTGGAAAAGGCACAGCTCATGGGATATGACGACTATGCCTCGATGGTGCTCGATGACCGTATGGCAAAAAAGCCTCAGGCGGTGTATGACTTGCTGGATGAAGTGTGGAAACCTGCCCTGCTCAAAGCCAAGGAAGAACTGGCTGACATCCAGAAGGAAATGGCCAAAGACGGCAGAGACTTTGAGGCCGAAGGCTGGGACTGGCGCTATTATGCTGACAGGGCCAAACGTGCCAAATATGATTTCGACGAGAATGAACTGCGCCCATACCTGAAACTCGAAAACGTGCTCGACGGTCTGTTCTATGTGGCCAACCGTCTCTATGGCATCACCATCAAGCCATTGTCAAACGTGCCCCTGCCCCACCCCGATGCACAGGCATTTGAAGTGCGCGATGCCGACGGCAGCCAGCTTGCCATCCTGTTTATGGACTTCTTCCCACGTGCCTCCAAGCGCGGCGGTGCCTGGTGCACCTCTTACCGTGAACAGAGCTATGAAAACGGCAAGAAAATCATCCCCATCGTTTCCATCGTGTGCAACTTCACCAAGCCAACTGCCGGACAGCCTGCCCTGCTTAATGCCGATGAGGCAACCACCATGTTCCATGAGTTTGGCCATGCCCTGCACGCTTTCTTCCAGGATGTGCACTATAGCGGCGTTTCGGGCGTGCCACGCGACTTTGTCGAACTGCCCTCGCAGGTGAACGAGCATTGGTGCTTTGCCCCCGAAGTGCTGAAGGTGTATGCCAAGCATTACAAGACGGGAGAAATCATGCCACAACAACTGGTGGACAAACTTGACAAAAGCAGCAAATACGGACAGGGATTTGCCACCGTGGAATATATCGCCGCCTCGCTGCTCGACATGGACTACCATGTGCTGAGGAACATCCCTGACAACATGGACCTGCAGCAATTTGAACGCCAGACATTGGTGGACAGAGGACTGCTCAACCAGATTCCTCCACGCTACCGCACCACCTACTTCAACCACATCATGGCAGGCGGCTACACCGCCGGTTACTACGGCTACATGTGGGCAGAGGTGCTCGAAGCCGATGCCTTTGAGGCATACAAGGAAACAGGCGACATCTTCAACCAGGAAGTGGCCAAGAAATTCCGCCAGTACATCCTTACTCCCGGCGGCATCGATGATGCCATGGACATGTATGTCAACTTCCGCGGCAAAAAGCCAAGTACAGTGCCATTGCTCAAAAACAGAGGCCTGAGATAATGGAAATCACCTATAAAAAGTGTACCCTGCGGTACACTTTTTTTATTTCGCGCATCTGCAACCGGATGTTGCAAATACGCCACATGGACTCTTCCAAAGGAAAGGATGAAAAAAATGGAGCAAAACTGTGATTATTCGCAGATTAATAACTACCTTTGCAAGCCGACAACAGAGAATGTAAAAACAAGTGAGGTTAATTGAAACGCATGGAAATAAAAACTGAACGTACGAGCAAAAGTCATTTCAACGCAGATATCCAGGAACCAGGGATGTACCATGTGGTGATGCACAACGACGACGTGACCACCATGGATTTTGTCGTGATGGTGCTGCAAAGCATATTTCACAAGCCAAAGAAAGAGGCTGAGAGGCTGATGATGCAAATACACAACGAGGGACTGGCCATCGTGGGCACTTATCATGAAGACATTGCCGTGAGCAAGGCGACATTAGCCATGAGCATGGCTGATCATGAGGGATTCCCATTAATAGTAACCACAGAAAAGGTATAAGACAATGATACTGACACATCTGAACATCGACCCGAAAATCTGCACGAAAAGACTTGTGGAAGTGTTGCGTGCCACACTCATCAGGGCATTGGTGAGAAGGTATGAGTTTGTCACCCCCGAACTGTTGCTGCTCGCCATCACCGACCAACCTTGTTTCAAAGACTACTGCCGCAAACACCATTTCAACAGGAAGGCGATAGAGAGAGAGCTGATCAAATACCTTGAACAGCTCGATACCATCAGCGACAAGGAACAATATCCTTTCTTACTTTCGATGGAACTCGGCAAGATGATTGCTGCACTGAACAATTGGTGGAAATTTCACCAGCAGAAGAAAGCAGATGGTGAATTGTGCCTGGAAAACGACTTCACGGAGTTTTTCAACACCCAATACGATGAAGCTATGAGCTTGCAGGCTCCCATGGTTCAAAACGAAGAAGAAGACGTGGAGGATGAACATGTAGAACTGGATGACAAGATCATGGACAACGAGATTGCCCCACATAATTATGTGGATTATTGCGACATCAACCATGTGTTGATGGCCATCTACCATGTAAGCCCCAACAGTATGGCGAAATACATATTGATGAAACATCTCGGCAACGACATCGACCACTGGAACATCGACCTGACTCACACCCATCTGGCGAACCCAAACATCACCAAATGCGTGAAGGCAGAGGCCATTGTCAACGGGAAGAGAATTGACATCGACTCAAGTCTGGGTGAGGAAATTCTCAAAACACTCATCATGAGTCCACACCTGATGATGGCCAACATGGCGAGAATTGACATCGGCAACAACATGACGGCAGAGGACGAAAACGAAACGGAAAAACGCTCCGCCAACAACAAACAGGGAAACAGCCACAGGGAGAAAGAACCGTGGGAACAATTGGTGGTGTGCCTCAACGACACCTACCAACAGAGGAACCCGCTCATCGGACGGGAAAAGGAGCTGAACCGTTGCATACGCATACTATGCCGCAAAGACAAGAACAACCCCCTCTTTATCGGAGAACCGGGTGTGGGCAAAACCGCCCTTATCCACGGACTGGCACGCATGATTGAAGAGGGGCTGGTGCCACAATGGATGCAAGGCCACCGTATCTACGCATTCGATCTGACATCGATGATAGCAGGGACAAGCATCCATGGCGAATTTGAAAAACGCATGAAGATGGTACTCGACGGGGCAAGTCGCCGAGGCAACTGCATACTGTATATCGACGAGATTCACAATGTGTGCGCATCGGGAAACAACAATACCATGAATGTGGCTGACATGATGAAGCCTTATCTGGAAGACGGGCGACTGAGGTTTATCGGCTGCACCACCTACCAGGATTATGCCAAGACTATGGCCAACAAGAAGTCGATGACACGTCGTTTCGGACTCATCGACGTGAAAGAACCTACCACCGAAGAATGTGTGGAAATCGTGAAGGGACTGCTGCCTCGCTATGAGAAACATCATGGGGTGCGATATGCCGAAGAGGCAGTGAGATATGCCGTGGAACAATCGTCCGCCCTCATACACGACCGCTATCTGCCCGACAAAGCCATCGATATCATTGACGAAGCGGGTGCCTACCGACAGCAGAACCCACTGCTCAACAAGCAGGGCAGGCCTAAAGCCGCACGCTTTCAGACCATCGACAAAACACTGATAAGACAGATACTGACCGATGTATGCCGCATCGACGCCAAGGCATTGGCCGCTGAAAACAATGCAGAACTGAAAGACCTGGACAAACGCATAAGCAACGAGATTTACGGACAAGACGAGGCCATCAGGCAGATTGTGCGCTCGGTCATGATGTCGAAGGCAGGACTCATGGAACCGAACAAGCCCATTGCCTCGCTGCTGTTTGTGGGTCCCACGGGTGTGGGTAAGACAGAAGTGTGCAAGGTGCTGGCCAAGGAACTGGGCATAGAACTGGTGCGCCTCGACATGAGCGAATACACCGAAAAACATTCTATCTCAAAACTTATCGGGTCACCCGCAGGATATGTGGGATATGACGAGGGTGGACAACTGACTGATGCCATACGCAGGACACCCAACTGTGTGCTGCTGCTCGACGAGATAGAAAAGGCCCACAACGACATCTACAACATCCTGCTGCAGGTGATGGATTATGCCAAACTGACCGACAACAAGGGCAACAAGGCCGACTTCAGCAACGTGATACTGGTGATGACATCAAATGCCGGAGCACAATATGCCGCACAGGCATCCATTGGTTTTGGCGGAGGACAGAACCGCGGACAGGCCATGCTCAACACCGTGAAGAAGACCTTCAAGCCTGAGTTCATCAACCGCCTGACGGGCACCGTGGTGTTCAACGATATGGACAGGAACATGGCCTCGCTCATCCTCGATAAAAAACTGCACCAACTGATGGAGCGACTGAAGGGCAAGCAGGTGGAAATGACACTCACCCAAGAAGCACACGAATTTTTGCTCGACAAGGGATTCGACCCAAAGTATGGCGCACGCGAAATGGACCGCACCCTGCAACATCACCTCACGCCCCTGCTCATGCACGAAATCCTTTTCGGCAAATTAGTCAAGGGTGGAAAGGCCACCATCTCGCTCAAGGACAATGGTTTGACCATCAACTGACACCTCCAGTTACATTGCATCTGGCTCTGCGGCCATGGGAAATTCCTCTTCAGGAATGTCGTAATGTTTCATGCCATGGTCTTGCAGAAAGATGCGATGGAGGGTCAATGCCAACGACTCCAAGGTCTGCTGCCTCACAGCAGGTTTCAGCTGGCACTCCCAAATGGTGATGCAATGCCAACCCATGGCAGCAAGCTGGCGTTGCTCTTCGATGTCGCGTTGTCTGTTGCGCTCAATCTTGTTTTTCCAGAAAGTAGTATTGGTCTTGGGGATAACAAAATATCTGCATCTTGGATGCCCATGCCAAAAGCATCCGTTGACAAAGATGACCGAACGATATTTGCGCAACACGATGTCAGGATGCCCGGGCAGCCGAGGATGATTGAGCCGATAGCGAAACCCTCTGCCAAACAGGAATTTCCTCACCATCATCTCTGGTTTGGTGTCCCTCCCATGTATCGAAGCCATGCAATGATGCCGCTGTTCTTTGGTCATTTTGTCCATAGTGCCCAAAATTAACGATTTTTCTCCATCAAACCAAATCTTAACGAAAAAAGCATCATTTTTTCTGCTGTTCGTCTGTTGTTCGTCTATTGTTAGTCTATTGTTAGTCTATTGTTAGTCTATTGTTAGTCTAAGTCACCCCCCTTTTTTTTCCAAATCCATACGACACAAGCGTCAATATGGTTTCAACACCAAGGTCTTCATCCAGTCTTTCAACACCCGGGCATAGCGGTTTTGAGAGTCGCACACCATGATGAGGGGCTTGCTGCCATCGCTGAGCGAGGGGGCAAAGCACATGCCTTCGTAATTGGCCATCTGTCGGCTGAACAACGTGAGTGTGGTGGTGAACTGATGTACAAGATGCTTGGAGATGGGCACCAAGGGGGCATCCGGCATGACGGGAGAAGACTGTTGAGGATTGACCTCATAAATCTTGCAGATGACACGGGCACCAATTTTAGTTTTGGGCACATAAAACTCTCGCTCAAGCACCAACAGGCCACCGTTGCCGAGTGCCGCCAGTTCGCTCACGCCATGGGCATAATGGGCTGCAGAGCCATGAACAGTAGGGGGATCCATGGCATAAGCATACTGCTCACGGGGCAACATGTCGAGACCAAACGACTGCAATCGCAACAGTGGTTGACCATAGGTCGAATCGCAACGCAAAGGCCCTTCGTTGATGATCCAGAACAACTGTCGGTCGGCGCTGTAGGCCAACGACTCAAGTCCCAAGTTCCTCCCTACCTGCTCCCCATAGATGCGGGGTATCTGCAACTGCCTCCCCGTGCATCGTCCATCAAGGGTATATTCAGCCACGGTGTTGTTGGCCTCTCTGCTGATGAACAATGTCTGCGTGTCCTGACAGTAGGCAATGGCCTCGCAATCGGCGTGCTTCATGCGGTCGCCACGAAAACCAAGATTTTCCACTTGCAGGATTTCCGCCGTCAACGTGTCGAGTTTCATGCGGATGAGGTAGAAGCCATCGGTAGAGGACTTGTCTGACACCATGGCATAACAGTCGTCATACAGATGTGTGATGCCGCTGTAATTGCCCGGTGGCAACACCTCATGAAATGCCACCTGAGGATTATCCCTCGTCACCTGCCATTGAGCAAAGGCTGAGACTGAACATGTCAGCGACAAAAAAAAGAGCGAAAACCATCGTCCGCCCTTTTTCTTCATACGATATGGAATATTCTTTTTCATCAGCTGCTGGAAAATCAAACGGGTTCGTCTTTGTAAAGATAGCGTTTGATGCTCTTCTTAGGTGTTTTGGCAAACTCGTTGTCCATGAGTTTGAAGGCCGACACCTTGCTGTAAGAAGGAATCATGAGATTGAGTTGTGCGATATTCTGCTCCATGATGTTGTGCAAGTCTTCAGAAGAAAAAGCCATGTTCTTGGCCTCCTCGTAGTCGGGATAGATCAAGGCCGCCAGTTTGTCGCCCTTCTGGATGATCACGCTCTCTGTCACCATGGCCATGCTGTTGAGTTTGTCTTCAATTTCCTCAGGATAGATATTCTGTCCGTTGGCTCCAAGCAGCATGTTCTTGCTGCGCCCCTTGATATAGACATAACCCTCGTCGTCGATGAGTGCCAAGTCGCCCGAATGATACCAGCCCTCGCTGTCGAGCACTTCACGTGTGGCCTCTTCGTTCTTGTAGTAGCCAAGCATCACGTTAAGGCCTCTGGCCAAAATCTCGCCCGGTACATTCCTTGGATCACTGCTGTCAATCTTCACTTCCATGTGCACCACAGCCTTGCCACATGAAGTGGGCACAAAGTCGTGGTAGTCGGTGTAGGTGATGATTGGGGCACATTCAGTTGCGCCATATCCCACGGTGACGGGAAAATCGATGCTCTTGAGAAAGGCCTCCACCTCTTGGTTGAAGGCAGCTCCGCCCACGATGATTTCATAGAGATTGCCACCAAACGCCTCCTTCACCTGTTCGCAGATTTTCTGTTTCACCTTCTTGCTGATGACAGGCATGTTGAGCAGCAGTTTCATCTTGTTGTTCTGTATCTTGGGGAACACGCGCTTACGGATGATTTTCTCGATAATCAGTGGCACGGCAATGATGATGGCAGGCTTGATTTCCTTGAAAGCCTGTGCAATGATTGCCGGACTTGGCACTCGGGTGAGGAAGAAGATGTGACAGCCGTGGCAGAACTCGAAAATAAATTCAAAGGCCATGCCATACATATGTGCCATGGGCAGAATGCTCACCGTGTTGGAGCCGTGAGGGACATGGATGCCAATCACCTGATTGGCAAAGTCGAGATTGCTCCACAAGGCACGGTAGGGCAACATCACTCCCTTTGAAAAACCTGTGGTACCGCTGGTATAGTTGATGAGACAGAGGTCGTCGGCACTCTTTTCTACAAAATAATGCACATGCTCCTTGCGGAAAGCCTTGGGGTATTTCTTGCCGAAAAGTTCGTTGAGATGTTCGCGTGCATAGGTCAGTTTGTCGGTGCGCGACACCATGAGCGAATAGTCGGGAATGTTGATGATACCCTCCAGATGGGGCATCTTGGCAGCATCGATGGTGGTGCCTACTACATCGCCCACAAACAACAGCTTTGACTCGCTGTGATTGACAATATTATATACCTGGTCGGGGGTGAACTCATGCAGCACGGGAACAACGATGGCTCCATAGGTGATGGTAGCGATGAATGCCACTGCCCAGTGCGAACTGTTTCGGCCACAGATGGCAATTTTGTCTCCTTCCTGCACACCACTGTTCTCGAACATGATGTGGAGCTTTTCGATTTTTCGTGCCACATCTTTGTATTGCAGGGTGACACCTTTATAATCTGTAAGGGCGTCTAAATCCCAGTTGTTGATGATACTTGTTTCTAAGCAAGAAATAAAACTTGGTATCTGTTCCATTGCACAAAATTCTAAAATTTGTGCAAAGATACATCATTTAATGCACACTTGCAAATTATTTGTGCAATTTTTTATATCCCAAAGAAAACTTGGCAACAATAATGCAGTTTTTGACCATTTATCGCTGAAAACAACAACCCTCCAGCCCCGATGTGGCATATCCGTGGAGACATGCACATCCCGTCTGGAGGGTTATTGGGTCAACTCGCTTGTCGAGCGATATTATCCGTAGATAATCTTTCCGTTTTCGTCTTCGTAAGGGGTGAGGTCCTTGGAATACTGGTTCATGGCACGCAGGCTCATGCCCATCGACGAGAATCCACCATCGTGGAAGAGGTTCTGCATGGTCACCTTGCGGGTAAAGTCGGAGAACATCATGACACAATAGTTGGCACATTCCTCAGCATTGGCATTGCCTAAGGGCGACATCTTGTTGGAGAAATCCATCAGGTTTTCCATGTCCTTGATGCCCTTGCCGGCTGTGGTAGGTGTAGGCGACTGTGAAATGGTGTTGACACGCACGTTTTTCTCACGGCCATAGATATAGCCAAAACTTCGTGCAATGCTTTCGAGCATACTCTTGGCATCTGCCATGTCATTGTAGCCGAAGAATGTGCGTTGCGAAGCCACATAAGTAAGGGCTACCACAGAACCATATTCGGCGATGGCATCCAGTTTTTTGGCCACCTGAAGCATTTTGTGGAAAGAAATGGCAGAGATGTCGAGAGTTTTCTGGAGATAATTGTAATCGAGGTCGTCGTAAGTGCGGTGCTTGCGCACATTGGGACTCATGCCGATAGAGTGAAGCACAAAGTCGACAGGTCCTCCCAGGAGCTCAACCGACTGCGTAAACACTTTTTCCAAGTCCTCAACACTTGTGGCATCAGCGGCGATTACAGGGGCATTGAGCTGCTTGCCCAGAGCATCGAGTTGTCCCATGCGCAGTGCCATGGGGGTGTTACTCAATGTGATGGTTGCGCCTTCTTCTACAGCTTTCACAGCCACTTTCCATGCGATGGATTCTTCGTTGAGCGCACCAAAGATAATACCGCGCTTGCCTTTCAATAAATTGTGAGTCATTATAAAAATTTGCTTTGTGATTAATTTCGGGTGCAAAATTACGATAATTTGTCATACGAAACAAGCATTTGTGTAAAAATCCTCACTTTTAGGGTTTAACACTGATTAATGTCAAGGTGTTTTCGGGCATCACCTCACCGTGATGTGGAAACAGCCCTGCTTCACCTCATACTTCACCAAACAGCGGTTTTGCTGGCGCATGTCGCGAAGCACCTCGCTCAGCACCCATTTCAGCGTATCGTTGCGCACGGCGCGCTGTGGCGGTCCGTCTGGGTCGCTCACCGTCTTGTAGCGGTTGTAACAGATGTCAAAGGTTGTGCCATAAAGGTGGCAAGAGTTTTCGGTGGCATTGCCGTTGTGGTTGCGCAGGCGGCGTATGTCTTCGCGAGAGCGCAACACACTCGTCACGATAATCTGATGCAGAGGCACTCCCTTGATTTGAAGACTGTCGAAAAAAGCCCGGCCAATGTCGTTGAGCAAGTTGGCGGCACGAGGCACTAAATAAGGGATGCTGCTTCGCAGGCGATCGACATGATAATAGGGGTTTGCCCCCACATACACCAGTTCTTTCTTGCGTGTTTCGGCATCGGCACGGTTTTCCACAGGCTTCACCCCATGGCGGTTGGCAGCCTCAAGCTGCACGTCGTTCTGGTCGGGGAATGTCTCGCTGAATCCCGGCACACTGTTGATGCGGTGTTTCACCACTTGGCCTTGGGCATTGAAGAAACGCCCGGGTTGGACCACCGGCATGGCCTGTGCCTCTGAATCCGACGACAGGGTATCGGTTGCTGCATCAACATGGGGTTCTTCAGCAGTGGATTTGGCCACTGATGGAAAGACGAGGCGCACCAAAGCCAACAGCAACACAACAACGACAAATGCTGCAAGATATCTGTTTTTTGTAACTTTCATTATTTCAATTGGTTTAAAGCATCAAATACAGTCATGACGCACAAAATTTGGCACAAAATTAATAAAAACGAATGGAAAAACGAACAAAAAACTGAAATTTCATCATACATTCAACATCAAATATCATAAAAAAGACATGAAAAGAGCGAAATAATAAAAAAACTTTATGTAATTTTGCAGCATCATTTAAAAAACAAGGAAATTGATAGAGAAGCATATTGTTTTAGAGGACATCGACCCTGTGATGTTGTATGGCGTGAACAATGCCCATCTACAGGTGATTAAAGGATTGTACCCCAAGCTCAGGATAGTGGCACGCGACAATGTGCTGCGTGTGTTGGGTGATGAAGAGCAGATGGCCACCTTTGAAAGACAGATTGAGAAGATCAGGCTGCATGTGCTCAAATACAATGCCATTGGCGAAGAGGACATCATCAACATCATCAAAGGACATAAGACACAGGAAGACACGGCCAAGGATGTGGTGGTGTACAACCTTGCAGGCCGGCCAATCAAGAGCAGAAGCGAAAACCAGCAAATGCTGATTGACGCCTACGAGAAAGACGACATGGTGTTTGCCATAGGCCCTGCAGGAACTGGCAAAACCTACTTGAGCATCGCCCTGGCGGTGAAGGCGCTCAAGGAAAAGACGGCCAAGAAAATCATTCTCAGTCGTCCAGCCGTGGAAGCCGGAGAAAAATTAGGTTTCCTGCCCGGTGACATGAAAGAGAAGATTGACCCCTATCTGCAACCGCTGTATGATGCGCTCGAAGACATGCTCCCCACGGTGAAGCTGCAGGATCTGATGGAGAAGAACGTGATACAGATTGCGCCATTGGCTTTCATGCGTGGACGCACATTGAGCGATGCGGTGGTGATACTCGACGAGGCGCAGAACACCACGTCGGCACAGATACGAATGTTTCTCACCCGCATGGGCATGAACACCAAGATGATCATCACAGGCGACCTGACGCAGGTTGACCTGCCGCGGGGCACCATGAGCGGATTGAGGGAAACCATCAACATTCTCAAGGATGTGAAAGGCATATCGTTTGTCTATATGAACGACAAAGACATCGTGAGGAACAAACTGGTGACACGCATCGTGAAGGCCTACGAAAAGGCCGAAGCAGAAAACAAACTGAAAACAGTACATAATAAAAATCAACAAGACATAAATCTTCAAGACAATGAAAGCATTGACAAGCACTGATTTCCATTTTGATGGACAAAAAAGCGTTTACCACGGTAAGGTACGCGACGTTTACAACATCAACGACGACATCATGGTGATGGTGGCAACCGACAGAATTTCGGCTTTCGACGTGATTCTGCCCAAAGGCATTCCTTTCAAAGGACAGGTGCTCAACCAGATTGCCGCCAAATTCCTTGACCAGACGACGGATATCTGTCCCAACTGGAAACTGGCCACCCCCGACCCTATGGTCACTGTTGGTCTGAAGTGCGAGGGTTTCCGCGTGGAAATGATTATCCGCTCTATACTCACAGGCTCGGCATGGCGTGAATACCAGAAGGGATGCCGTGAGCTCTGCGGTGTAAAACTGCCCGAGGGCATGAAGGAAAACCAGCGTTTCCCCGAACCCATCATCACGCCTACCACCAAGGCCGACGAAGGCCACGACATGAACATCTCGAAAGAGGAAATCATCGCTCAGGGATTGGTGAGCAAAGAGGATTATGAAATCATGGAGGATTACACCCGCAAGATCTTTGCCCGCGGACAGGAAATCGCCGCCAAGCATGGACTGATTCTCGTGGACACCAAATACGAGTTCGGCAAACGCGACGGCAAGGTATATCTCATCGACGAAATCCATACGCCCGACAGCAGCCGCTATTTCTATGCCGACGGTTATGAAGAGAAACTGGCCAAGGGCGAACCACAACGCCAGCTCTCCAAGGAATTTGTGCGCCAATGGCTCATCGAGCACAACTTCATGAACGAGCCCGGACAGGTGATGCCCGAAATCACCGACGAATATGCTGAGAGTGTGAGCGACCGCTATATCGAACTGTTTGAGCATATCACCGGCGACAAATTCGACAAGGCTGCCCACAGCGACGACATCGCCGCACGTATTGAAAAGAACGTGAGCGAATACCTGAAGACGCTGTAAGCTACACCTATTATTATTTATATAGAACACCTATTTATTATCACCCATCAGGACATGACCTACGAACAGGAAAAAATCACGCCTTACGGCAACGGACAGGAAAAAAGGCTGCAGGTGGAACGGATGTTCGACAACATCGCACACTCATACGATGCGCTCAACCATCGGTTGTCTTTCGGCATCGACTGGCTTTGGCGCAGACAGGCCATCAGGCAGTTGTTGCCCTTCAAGCCCCGCAAGGTGCTCGACATTGCTACCGGAACGGGCGACTTTGCCATCATGGCGGCCAAGAGGCTGTGTCCTGATGAGGTGGTTGGTACCGACATATCGGAAGGCATGATGGAGATTGGACGGGAGAAAGTCAAGACGTGCCGGCTGGACAAGGTGATACGCTTTGAAAACGAGGATTGCGAACACCTGTCGTACAGCGACAACACCTTTGATGCCATCACCTCGGCTTTTGGCATCAGGAATTTCCAGCATCTCGACAAAGGACTTGCAGAAATGTGCCGCGTGCTGAAAGCGGGTGGACATGTGAGCATTCTCGAACTCAGCACACCCGTTTCATTCCCCATGAAACAGCTCTTCTGGCTCTATTCGCACACCTTTCTGCCCCTCTATGGCAAACTGATTTCCAAAGACAAAAACGCCTATAAATACCTCATCACCACCATTGAGGCCTTTCCACAAGGCGAAGTGATGGTTGAGATATTCAAGAAAGCAGGTTTCTCACAAGTGAAGTTCAAACGCCTCACCTGGGGTATCTGCATCAGTTATCTGGCAACGAAATAAATCTCAATACCACTATGGATAAATACGGACTTATCGGCTATCCGCTGCAGCACTCTTTCTCAATCAGCTATTTCAACGAGAAATTCCAAAACGAGTACATCAACGCAAAGTACATCAACTTTGAGATACCCACCATCGACGCACTGCCCGAGATTCTGGCTTCCAACCCCGAACTCAAAGGGCTCAACGTAACCATCCCCTACAAGGAGAAAGTCATCAGCTTTCTCGACACGGTAAGTCCTGAGGCGAGAGCCATTGGCGCTGTCAACGTTATCCGTGTGGAGCATAAAGGCAACGACATCGTGCTGAAAGGCTACAACAGTGATTTGATAGGATTTACCCAGAGCATTCAGCCCATGCTACGCCCTTATCACAAGAAAGCGCTCATTCTGGGCACAGGCGGGGCATCCAAAGCCATCAACTATGGATTGAAGTCGTTGGGACTGGACACCGTACTCGTGAGCCGTTTTGAACGCCCCGGTACCATACAATATGAAAAAATCACTCCTGAAGTCATAGAGGAGTACAACGTCATCGTCAACTGCACACCGTGTGGCATGTACCCACACTTCGAAGAATGTCCCAACCTGCCCTATGAGGCCATGAGCAACAAGACATTGCTCTACGACCTGATTTACAACCCCGACCAAACCCTCTTCATGAAAAAAGGACTACGCATGGGGGCTACCGTGAAAAACGGTCTCGAAATGCTGCTCCTGCAAGCTTTTGCCAGTTGGGAGTTCTGGCAGAAATAAATACCATTATTATATATAACATCAAGACAATTACATCAAGACATGGATTCACATAACCGCTACATGATGCGTGGAGTATCTGCCGCCAAGGAGGATGTCCACAACGCCATAAAGAATATCGACAAGGGTATCTTTCCACAGGCTTTCTGTAAAATCATACCCGACATTCTGGGTGGAGACCCCGAATACTGTAACATCATGCACGCCGACGGTGCTGGCACCAAATCGTCGCTGGCCTATATCTACTGGAAAGAGACAGGCGACCTGAGCGTGTGGAAAGGTATCGCACAGGATGCGCTGATCATGAATACCGACGACCTGCTCTGTGTGGGTGCAGTGGATAATATTCTGGTGTCGAGCACCATCGGGCGCAACAAGATGCTGGTGCCCGGAGAGGTGATTTCGGCCATCATCAACGGCACTGACGAACTGCTCGCCAAGATGCGTGAGATGGGAGTGGGCATCTACGCCACAGGTGGAGAGACTGCTGATGTGGGCGACCTTGTAAGAACCATCATCGTGGATTCTACCGTGACATGCAGAATGAAGCGCAGCGACGTGATCGACAACGCCAACATCCGTCCTGGCGACGTAATTGTGGGTTTGGCTTCGTTCGGACAAGCCACCTACGAGGATGGCTACAACGGCGGAATGGGCAGCAACGGTCTCACCAGTGCACGCCATGACGTGTTTGCCAAATACCTGGCAGAAAAATATCCTGAAAGTTTTGACCACGCAGTGCCAGAAGAACTGGTCTATAGCGGCGGCTACCGGCTCGACGACGCTGTCGAAGGTGCACCCGTCAACGCAGGACAGTTGGTGCTCTCCCCCACCCGCACCTATGCCCCCGTCATCAAGAAGATGCTCGACCAGCTGCGTCCAGAAATCCACGGCATGGTACACTGCACGGGAGGCGCACAGACCAAGGTGCTTCACTTTGTGGGCGACAACTGCCGTGTCGTGAAAGACAACATGTTCGACGTTCCACCATTGTTCAAGGCCATACAGGCACAGAGCGGCACCGACTGGAAAGAGATGTACAAGGTGTTCAACATGGGACACCGCATGGAAATCTATGTAAGACCCGAAGTGGCCGAACAAGTGATGGCCATCAGCAAGAGCTTCAATATCGACGCCCAGATTATCGGACATATAGAAGAGGGTAAGAAGAGCCTGCTCATCAAGTCGGAATACGGCGAATTTGAATATTGATTGACATACATGCGAATTTAAATCATCATTACATATATGCCAGACAACAACAGCATACTTGAAAAACTTGAAGGATTGGTAAGCCGCTACGAGGAAGTGTCCACACTCATCACCGACCCCTTGGTCATCGCCGACCAAGAGAGGTTTGTGAGATTGACCCGTGAATACAAAGATCTCGACGACATCATGAAGGCACGCAAGAAATACATCGCCTGCCTCAATGCCATCAAGGAAGCCAAAGACATTCTTGCCAACGAGAACGACCCCGACCTCAAAGACATGGCCAAGGAAGAACTGCAAATCAACGAAGACCTGCAGCCGCAGATTGAAGAAGAAATCAAGATAGCCCTTGTGCCCAAAGACCCAGAAGACGCCAAAAACGTGCAGATGGAAATTCGTGCAGGAACGGGTGGCGACGAGGCGGCATTGTTTGCCGGCGACTTGTTCCAGATGTACAAGAAGTTCTGCGATGCCAAGGGATGGAACCTCTCCGTGACCAGCGTCAGCGAAGGAGCAGTGGGCGGCTACAAGGAAATCGACTTTGCCGTGAGCGGCGACAACGTTTATGGCATCCTGAAATACGAATCGGGGGTGCACCGTGTACAGCGTGTGCCTGCCACCGAGACACAGGGCCGAATGCACACCAGTGCTGCCACTGTGGCCGTATTGCCCGAAGCCGACAAATTTGAGGTGAACATCAACGAGGGCGACATCAAATGGGACACCTTCCGAAGTTCTGGCGCCGGTGGACAGAATGTAAACAAAGTGGAATCAGGTGTACGCCTGCGCTATCCCTGGAAAAACCCCAACACGGGCGTAGTGGAGGAAATCCTCATCGAATGTACCGAGACGCGCGACCAGCCCAAAAACAAGGAGCGTGCGCTCTCGCGCCTGCGTACATTTATCTACGACCGCGAGCACCAGAAGTATATCGACGACATTGCCAACCGCCGCAAGACATTGGTATCTACCGGCGACCGCAGTGCCAAGATTCGCACTTACAACTTCCAGCAGGGACGAGTGACCGACCACCGCATCGGATTCACCACCCACGACCTGCAAGGGTTCCTGGGAGGCAATATCCAGGAAATGATCGACGCGCTTACCGTAGAGGAGAATGCAGAGCGTATGAAAGAGGCCGAACTGTAAGCCCCTGCATCATATCCACAAGAGTATTCATCAATTGCATCATTATGGGATTCCAATATACCAAAAAGAAAGAAGACGACGAGCAGCGCGAACGCACTGTTCAAGCCGAGGAATTTGCCAATCTCATGACGAAGTTCAACAAGCAGACAGAGCAAATTAAAGAACTGCCAAAAAAAGAAAGCCTTTATTAGATATGGACAGAAAACAACTCGTGGAACAGATTTTCAGTA
>SFEK01000191.1 GCA_004557285.1 Bacteroidales bacterium
GCTGAAGAGGCAGACCGGTTGAGCCGCGAAATCTGCCCTGCCCTGATGCAGCACATCATACATGAGGCGGACGATTGTGAACACGCGTGTTCACAATCTGCACGTGAGTCCGAGTAACGAAAAGATAAAACAATAACGAGCAATGAATAATAACATCCATAATAATATCGAATGCCCGGTTTGTCCAGCGTGCGGTTCCCGCAATATCCAGACGGAGGGCTTGCTTCATGTATGCCTGGATTGCGGAAACAAATGGGAAGATGCCCCCGATGGTGATTTGGGCGAAATGGTCATCTATCAGTCGGATGAGGGAGTAAGGCTTGATGTGCGACTTGAAAGCAACACAGTCTGGCTGAATCAAGACCAAATAGTCTCTTTGTTTAATAAGAGCAAATCAACAATCAGTGAGCATATTTCCAATATTTTCAAAGAAGGAGAATTGGATGAGCAAGTGGTTGTTCGGAAATTCCGAACAACCACTCAACATGGTGCCATAGAAGGGAAAACGCAGTCTAAGGAGGTGAAGTATTACAACCTTGATGTCATTATCTCTGTTGGTTATCGTGTCAAATCAATTCAAGGCACGCGCTTCAGGCAATGGGCCATACAACGGCTGCATGAGTATATCGTAAAAGGATTCACCATGGATGACGAACGGCTGAAAAACCTTGGCGGCGGCAGTTATTGGAAGGAACTGCTCGACCGCATCAGGGACATCCGTTCGTCGGAAAAGGTGCTTTATCGCCAGGTGCTTGATGTCTATGCCACCAGCGTTGACTATGACCCTCGTACAGAAGCCTCCCGCTTGTTCTTCAAGATTGTCCAGAACAAATTGCATTATGCAGCCCATGGCCATACCGCTGCCGAGGTCATTTACGAACGTGCCGATGCCGAGAAACCGTTTATGGGACTGATGTCCTTCAAGGGAGAACTGCCATGTTTGAATGACATAAAGATAGCCAAGAACTATTTGGATGAAAAAGAGATAAAGGTTCTCAACAACATCGTTTCCGGTTACTTCGACTTCGCAGAGATTATGGCGTTGGAGCATAAGCCGGTCTATATGATGGACTATGTGAAGCAGCTTGATTCCATCCTGATGTCCACGGGTCGTCCTTTGCTTCAGGGGACAGGAAGCGTCAGCCATGAGGATGCTATGGAGAAGGCACTTGCCGAGTATCGAAAATATCAAGTGAAGACGCTTTCGCCAGTAGAACAGGCGTATTTAGACAGTATCAAGATGCTTGGCAAGAAGGGGAAGAGAAACACGGGGAATAAGAAGTGAGAATCTGACAGTTAAAAACAGAATCATCATGGTCAACGTAAGGTATCACGAAAGCGAATACGAGGAGGTTTTCATACAACAGCTTACCGAAGTGGGCTGGTCGTATATTCCCGGCTGCGAGATGGCAGACAGGAGGATTACGGATGCCATCTATGAGCCAGACCTCATGGCGTATCTTCAGGCGAAGTACAGTGACAGAGGCCTGACGGCACTGGACTATCAGCAGATGATAGCCAACCTGCGCAACACCTCGGGTGTCAACGACTACCTCACGGCACGCGCCGTTCACAAGCTCGTATGCCATGATGGCTACGACTATCAGCCGCTCGATGGCAGCGAGGCGTTTAAGGTGAGGTATATCGACTTCGACGCTGACGACGTGAGGACTGCTAACATCTTCCGCTGCATCAACCAGTTTGAGATGGTGGAGGGCGAAGAGAACCGCCGTCCCGACATCGTGCTTATGGTGAACGGCATACCCTTGGCTGTCGTGGAATTGAAGAATCCCGCTGACCCAGAAGCCACCATCAGCACGGCATGGGAACAGATATGCGTGAGATACCGCCGTGACATACCCTCCATGATGAAATATGCTGCACTGACTATCATCAGTGACGGAGCCAATACCCGCATGGGCAGCCAGTTTACGCCCGAAGAATATTACTACGCATGGAAGAAGGTGGAGAACGAAGACCCCAATGGACGGGTGGGCATCGACGAGATGGAGATGCTCATCAAGGGAGCGTTGTCGCCGGAAAGAATGCTGGAGATACTCCGCGACTATGTCTATTTTGCCGATGAAGCAGAGGCAAGCAAGGAGATAGAGATAGTATGCCGCTATCCCCAGTTCTTTGCCACACGAATGCTCCGCGACCACATCTTCCGTTCGCTCCATTCGCGGGGAGGCAACGGAAAGGGAGGTACCTACTTCGGTGCGACTGGGTGCGGCAAGACGCATACGATGCTCTTCCTCGCCCGACAACTGAAATGCCGCTACTCCACAGAGATGGACAACCCGACGATTATTGTCATCGTTGACCGCACAGACTTGGAAGACCAGAGCAGCAAACTGTTCTGCAATGCCAAGACCTACTTGGAAGATGAAAACGTGAAGGTGTTCGACAGCCGTGAGGATTTGCGCAAGGAACTGAAGGCGAACCTCGGCGGCGGTCTGTATGTGACCACCATACACAAATTTGCCGATGGCGAAGGCAGGCTCTCCGACCGCTCCAACATCATCTGTCTGAGCGACGAGGCACACCGCACGCAGGTGAGTCTTGGCAGCAACATGAGCATCCGCACCAAGGACGACAAGGTCAAGGACAGAAAAACATTGGCACCATCGATAGAGCAGAAAGAGAAAGTCGGTGCCTTCTTTACGGAAACCTTTGCCCAGCAGTTGCACCGTGCCCTGCCTCATGCCACTTTCGTAGGATTTACCGGCACGCCCATTGAGGAGACCATACAGGTGTTCGGCAAGGAGGTGGACCGCTACACCATGGAGGAGGCGAAGAACGACAAGATTACCGTTCCCATTACCTACAACGCCCGACTGGCGCGTGTGTTCCTCAACAGCGAACAGGCGAAGAAGGTGGAGGAATATTACCGAAAGTGCGAGGCGGAAGGAGCTGCCGCCCAGGATGTGGACAAGAGTAAGGAAGACATGACACAGATGAACATCATCCTTGCCAATGAAGAACGACTGGAGCGTATGGCCAAAGACATCGTGGAGCACTATGAACAGCTCTGCGAACTCGCTCCCGAACTGGTGCAGAAAGCCATGGTGGTGAGCAACGACCGTCACATTGCCTTCAACCTCTACAAGAAAATGCTTGCCTTACGTCCTGAATGGGGCGAGAAGCGGAAAGCCATGTACGAAAGCCAGTTTACGGCAGAAGAACTGGACAACATGGACGCTGTGCAGCTGCTGAATGTGGTATGTACGCGCGACAAAAACAAGGACAGCAAGGAGGAATGGGACACCTTTGGCACGGATGCCCACCGAAAGACGTTGGAAGGCTGCTTCAAGGATGACAAGTCCAACTTCCAGATTGCCATCGTGGTGGATATGTGGATCACTGGTTTCGACGTGCCATGCCTGAAAGTGCTGTATAACGACAAACCGCTGTCGAAGCATACCCTCATACAGACCATCAGCCGTGTGAACAGACGGTACAAGACAAAGGACTGCGGACTGGTGGTGGATTACCTCGGTATCAGGGAGAACATGAAGCAGGCCATCAAAACTTATAACGGCGACTCCATAGACTTGTCGGATGAA
>SFEK01000192.1 GCA_004557285.1 Bacteroidales bacterium
GAAAACCTCACTGTGACCTACGATGTGGCAACCACAGCTTCGATGGATATATCTTTCACCATGCCTACTACCACATTCGACGGATCGGCACTATCGGGTGAACTCGACTATATCATCAGCCTCAACGATGAGGAAAAAATCGTGAGCAGCGCAAATGCAGGCGAGGCAGTCACCGAGCGAATCAACAATATGACCGTGGGCGAATTCACCGTTTCGGTACGTATACGCAACGAAGCCGGCGACAGCCCTTCCGAGAAAGTGCGCAAGTGGATTGGCGCAGACACCCCCGATGCACCTACCAACCTGTCGGCGACAGTCGACGGGGCTTCAATCGTGCTCGCATGGAACGCTCCTGAGCGCGGACAGCACGACGGCTATGTAGATGCCTCAACAGTCAACTACAAGATTATCCGCTACCCTGAAAATCGCGTGATTGCCGACAAACTCACAGCCACAACCTACACCGACACCCCCGATGCACTTTCAATCTCAGCCTACTGGTATGAGGTGATTGCATTCAGCGGCAATAGCGAAGGCGGCTCGGCTACTTCCGACAAGATACTCCTTGGAAGCGCATTCACAGTGCCATACAGCGAGACTTTCGACCGTGCATCGAATTTCGACCTCTTTACCGTGATTGATGCAAACGGTGACGGCATAACTTGGCGTTTCGACAACTCAGGCTCGGCGGTATGCTCCAACAGCATGACCGAGAATGCCAACGACTGGCTTATCACCCCACCTATTCACCTCGCAAACGACTACATCTACCGCTTGCGCTTCAATGCCCATGCAGCATCGTCGGGGTGGCCCGAAAAGATACGCGTGGCATTTGGCACTGACCGCACCGTAGATGCCATGACAAGCGAGCTATTCGGTGTCACGGACATCAACACCGTGAACAGCACCGCACAAGAGACAATTTTCAGCATCGACACCGACGACGACTACTACTTCGGCTTCCAGTCGGTGAGCGACGCAATGATGTTCAAGCTGTCGCTCGACGACATCTCCATTGAGCAGGCGGCTTCGGTCAATGCACCGGTATCGGTCGATGACCTCACGCTGAAAGCCGGCGACAACGGAGCCAAGAGCGTGACAGTGACATTCACCGTGCCTGCCACTACAATCAAGGGCGAGGCACTCACCACTGTGCCACGCGTGACCATACGCCGTGGAAACTCTATCGTCAAGTCACTGAAGAACCAGGAGCCGGGAGCTTCGGTTTCATTCGTCGACACTGCATGCGAACTCGGCTACAACGAGTACACCGTGTATGCAAGCAATGATTTCGGCGATGCAATCGAGACCACTGCATCAGTGTTCGTAGGCTTTGACCTTCCCGGAGAGCCTCTCAACGTGCTCCTCAAAGAGGTAGACGGAAAGGCAGTCCTCACTTGGGACGCTCCCGCTGCCGGACAGAATGGCGGCTATATCGACACGGATGCCCTCACCTACCACATCCTCTTCGGCAACGACGAGAGCACCGTTATCGCAATGAACGTAGCCGGCAACAGCTACACATTCGACCCTATGCCCTCCAATTCACAATATGCGCAACGCTACATCGTGTTTGCAGTGAATGAAAGGGGTGTCGGATACGGCACTTCATCAAACATCATAGTGTTTGGCACACCCTACGAGCTGCCGTTCAACGAATCGTTCAGCGATGCATCAATCCACTATGAAACCTGGGGCATAATCGACGATGACATTGACTATTCGGGCGTGTGGGAAGTGCTCTCCTACGGCACAATGCCTTCGGCTACCGCACAAGACGGCGACGGCGGACTCATCACATTCCTGCCGCAATATGTGGGCGACGAGGCTTATCTCTACTCCGGCAAAATCGGCATCGGCAGCGCAATCAACCCGGTACTCGAATTCTACTATTTCTACCCCAATGGATCGACCAACGAACTGGTAGTGGAGGCTTCGACCAACGGATATGAGTTCAATGCCATAAAGTCAATCAAGTTTGCCGAGCTGAGCGGTAGCAGCGAGTGGAAAAAGGCTACAATCTCCCTCACCGACTGCATCACCGAGTCGGGCTATGTGCAGATTGCATTCCGTGGCATTGCCCACGACGGACTCACCAGCATTCACCTCGACAATATCTCAGTGACCGACGTGCTCGAATACAATCTTGAAGCCTCTTCCATTTCAGCGCCCAAGCGCATGACCGTGGGTGCCGAAAGCAAGATTGCAGTGAACGTGACAAATGTGGGAACCAAGTCGTTCTACACAGGCGAGCACCAGGTTTCGCTCTATTGCGACGGCAAGCTCGTAGCCACCCAGTCCGGACAATTCCTTTCACCGGGTGAAAGCTACAGCTACACATTCACCCACACTCCCGACCCGTCGTCGGGCGAAACTGCAAGCTTCTATGCAGTAATTGAAAGCTCGCGCGACCAGAACCTCAAGAACAACACCACCGCTACTGCGATTGTGGAAATAAAGGTGCCGCACAAGCCCGTACCGACAGAACTAACTGCATCAGTCAACAACAGCACTGTAAACCTTGCCTGGACAGCCCCCGATGTCACCGAAACCGTCACCCAGCTCGACGACTTCGAGGACTACGAGCCGTTCATCATCGCCAACATCGGCGACTGGACACTTGCCGATGTCGACCGTCAGGGAACTGCCTACTTCAATGGAAGCTGGCCGCACATGAGCGAGCCACAGGCATTCATCGTGTTCAACGCTCCTGAAATCGGCGCCGACTACGACGGTGGATATGAATCGGACTGGAAGGCTTATAGCGGTGACCAGTGCCTAATCTCATTCATAGCCGAAACAGGCAATACCGACGACTGGCTAATCTCGCCCATGCTGAGCGGCAAGGAACAGACCATTTCGTTCTACATAAAGGGCGTATCCGGCTACACCGACAACTTTGAGGTACTCACATCGACTGCAACTTCAGCCATCAACCGCGCAAGCTTTGTGGCACTGAAGGGCATAGGCGGCAATGCTCCGTCTGCTTGGACCGAGATTTCTTTCACCGTGCCTGCCGGAACCAATTTCTTTGCAATACGCCACACCGCTGACGTTAACAATGGCTTTGCTCTGCTCGTCGACGATGCTTCGTTCCAGGCTAAAGCTATGGTGACCCCATCTCTGCTTGGCTACAACGTGTATCGCAATGGTGTGAAAATCAATGACGAGACCGTGACTGTATGCGCATTTGCCGACATGCTTGCCGAGGGCGACATCGACTACAATGTAACCGCTCTCTACAATATCGGTGAATCGGCATTCTCCAACACCGTAACCACCAAGGTAGCCTCAGTCGACAACGCTGCCATTGCCACACGCATCAGCATCACCACTGCCGGACAACGCATCATCGTGGCATGCGCCGAGGGTGAGGCTGTCAGCATCTACAATGTGGCAGGCGTAGAAATTGCCGGCTTCACAGCCGAGAGCAACAACTCGATTGACGTTGCACCGGGAGCCTACATAGTGAAAGTGGGCAACTATGCACAGACTGTTATAGTGAAATA
>SFEK01000033.1 GCA_004557285.1 Bacteroidales bacterium
TCACACATCTCTTTCTTGCTGTGACCCCGACAGGATTCAAACCTGTAACCTTCTGATCCGTAGTCAGATGCTCTATTCAGTTGAGCCACGGGGCCTTCTATAAAAAATTTTAACCAGCATTCCGAATGTGACCCCGACAGGATTCAAACCTGTAACCTTCTGATCCGTAGTCAGATGCTCTATTCAGTTGAGCCACGGGGCCTAATTCTTAAATGCGGTTGCAAAGGTACATAGTTTTTTTTATTCCACCAAATTTTTTCCTTGTTTTTTCGCCTTTAATCAAAAAATAAGTGTTTGAAAACCTTTATTGCTGGCATTTTGCAGTGGTTTGAGCATGCTGATAGCCATCATCGGCTTGCCTTGACCAAGGTCAGCGTGAAGGTGTGTGAATGGTGATGCGCTCTATGCCACCATAGTTGGCAAGATGCTTGAAACATCCCTCTTCGCCAAACAAGCCACCATAGATGCCGGCACAAATCAGCACACCGCCATGGGCAAATACGGCCACCTTGCGGTAGGGCATGGTCTGCAGTTCGTCAAGAAACGAGGCCACACGGGCATACAGCATGGGGAAACTCTCGCCATTGGTGCAGCGCACATGCATAAAGTCGTCATACCATTGTTGCAGGTTGGTGTCTTCTATCTCATCAAATTTCTGCATCTCCCAGTCGCCCATGTTCATCTCCTTCAGTCGGTCATCCAGGGTGGGAGAGGTAAATCCGCAATACTCCGCCAGGCGTCTGGCACGTGTGAGCGGAGAGGAATAGACATGGTCAAATACCTCTCCCTTCAGGTTGTACTTTGTGACGGCCGCCTCCTGCTCAAAGGTGTCGGCCAATGGCACGTCGGTCCATCCATAACAAGTGCCCTTGGGCACAGCCACACTCGTGTGTCTTACTAAAACGACTTCCATAACAGATATTGTGAATTGATGGTAAGATATACAGACAGTTCAATCAGCAGAAACAGCGCGCCGCAGCAATCGCCGGTATAGCCGTTCAGTCTGCGTTTGAGAAACAGGTAGAGTGCATACATCACCAGACAGGGCACAAAGATGATGGTTTTATAGTCGATGACACCCTGATAGAAATATAACAAAGCACCCATGGGCAGTATGCCCTGGATAAACAGTCCAATGCCGGCGCGCACATTCATCTTGCGGTATATCACATGCGCTTTCGACTCTTCCACTGTTCTTGCATAAGGCAACATCATCACGGCTTGTGCCGCCAGCATCTTGGCATAGGCATCGGCGGCAAACACCGACAATGCTGCCATGGCGACGGGCAGATAGTCGAGGGTGGTATATAATAATAAGGAGTGGCCTACCAGGGCCAGTACGCCGTAGGTGCCAATGTGAGAGTCTTTCATGATGGCAAGGATACGCCGGCGGTCGTTGCCGCCACCGCCAAAACCATCGAAGAAGTCAGCCAGCCCGTCTTCGTGCAATGCACCGGTCATGAGCACACGGGTGATGATGGCCAATATCACGGTGGTGCTGTGCGAAAAGATGTCGTTGCCGAAATAGATGACGGCAGCCATGGCACCACCGGTGAGCCATCCCGCCAATGGCCAGTGTTCCACCACGGTGCGGTAGCACTCCTGTGGAGGTTGGTGCAACCGCCACCAGGGCAGTCGGGTGAAGAATATGAGTGAAGCCCAGATGTTGTCGTACCATCTGATGCCTTCAGGCTGTTCAGAAGTATTTAGTGATATTCGCATTCTCAAAATTGTTCATTTCATTGATCATTCTCACCGCACTCTCGATGATGGGGTAGGCACACAGCGCACCCGTTCCCTCGCCGAGGCGCAGTCCCAGACTGAGCAGCGGTCGGGCATCAAGCAGCTGGAGCATCTTCTTGTGGCCGCTCTCGTCGCCTTGATGGCCAAAAATCATGTTCTCTTTCACCTCATGGCGCAGGCGTACTGCTGCCAGGGCGCAGGCGGTCATGATGAAACCATCGACCATGACCAACATTCCCAGTTCGGCGGCACGGAGCATGGCGCCGATGGCACTCACCATCTCGAAACCGCCGAAATAGCGGATGGCCGTCATGGTGTCGAAGCCTTGGGGATAAGTGTTGTGGAAATGTTCCACCGACCTGGTGAGCACATCCAGTTTGTGGCGTATGCCCGGATGGTCAAGTCCGGCACCGGCTCCCACACATTCGGCCAAAGGAATCTGTCCGAACAGGTGCATCCATATACTTGACGGTGAGGTGTTGGCAATGCCCATTTCGCCCACACAAATGATGTTGCACCCCTCATCGTGGCAGCGATCCACCATCTCTGCACCAATGGCCAAGGCCCGGTCGGCCTGTTCTTGACTCATGGCTGCCTCGTAGAGAAAGTTGCCCGTGCCGTTGGCAATCTTCTGGTTGATGATGGCAGGATAGGCCGTGAGGTCATGATCCACTCCCACATCCACCAGCAGCAGTTTGAAACCGTGCTGTCGGCAAAACATGTTGACACCTCCGCCGCCTTTGGTGAAATTGATCATCTGTTGCCAGGTGATTTCTCTTGGCGACACGCTCACCTGTTCACGCTCTATGCCGTGGTCGGCACCAAACAGCAGGTGGCAGGGATGCGACAGGTGGGGTGTGAGCGTGCGTTGCACCATGCAGATCTGCAAGGCAAGCGTCTCCAATTGTCCCAATGAGCCTTTGGGCTTGTTCAGGTTGTCAATCTTCTGTTGGATTTCTTCACGACTTGGAACTGTGGTGTCGTTGCCGCAACGGTTGTTGAGGGGCAGGCCCTGTCCTTTCACATGGTGACAGATGCCGCAAACCATGAGAATCACCTCATCGGCGCGTTGTGCCACATATTGGTTCATCCATCCCTCAAGGTCGGTAAAGCGGCGCTGCACGGCATTGTCGCTCACACCGCCGCTGCCAATCTCGTTGGTCACGAAGATAAATGTGGCATCCTGGTCAACGAATTTGTCAAATTCGGTCTTGATGGCCGTCAGTGCATCGTCAACCGACGGCTGCTCCATGTCTTTGACATGGCGGTCGAAGAAAAAGTTGGTACACCACAGCGTGATGCAGTCAACCACAACCACGCGGCCTGCCACATGATGCCGGCTCAGGTATTTCTCTTCTTCGATGTTGGTCCACTGTGGTCCGCGTCTTTCACGGTGCCGTTGCACTCTTTGGCTGAACTCTTCGTCCCAGACATGGGCAGTAGCCAGATATATTGGATTTGCTGACAGTGCCAAGGCCAGTTTTTCGGCATATACGCTTTTGCCCGACCGTTGGCCGCCTGTAATGAGAATTATTCGCTTCATAACGCAAAGTTACTGCAATTTCATGAAATATCGCAAGTTTGCCCGATAAAGTTTGCCAAAAACCAAAAAAAATATTTACTTTTGCAGCTGCAACGTATTATACCTTTCAATTATAGATAATTTAGCACACGCAGTATATGATGAAAAGACTCGCTATGATATGTCTGTCATTGCTCCCTGCAGTGGGAATGACAGCTCAGAATGTGGATGATAATCATTTGGAAACATCAAAGGATAACAAGCATTTCTTCAATCATCTCGACATTTCGCTCACCACGGGTAGCACCGGTATCGGTCTTGATGTGGCCATGCCTGTGGCTGAATGGATGAAGTTGAGGGCAGGTTTCACCTATATGCCCCGTTTCAACCAGACCATGCACTTTGGTGTGCAGATTGGTGACAAGCCTGAGACCGAGGAGGAGCAGCAGAGCAAGTTCGACCGTCTGAACGGCATGTTGGAATCGTTTGTGGGCACCAAGGTGGATAGGCAGATTGACATGATTGGCGAACCGTGTTTTGACAATGTCAAGCTGTTGGCCGATTTCTATCCTTTCAAGAACAAGAAGTGGCACATCACTGCCGGTTTCTACTATGGAGGCTCAAAGATTGCCAAGGCATGGAATGCTACCGAGGATGCCACCTCGCTGGTTGCCGTGGCCATGTACAACAATCTTTATGGCAGGGTGGTGAAATCGTACGAGTCGGTGTTGGCGTCGATGAGCGACCCCAATGCTGTGCCCGAGCCGTTCATGTCGTTTGGCGGCAACGACTATTATGCTGACGAGGAGCTATACAACAAAGTGACCTATTATGGCCGTATGGGTGTACACATTGCCGATTACAAGGATGGCACCCCTTATCGTTTGGAGCCTGATGAAAACAACATGGTGAAGGCACAGATCCGTGTGAACAAGTTCCGTCCCTACTTGGGTTTCGGATATGGAGGTGCCTTGTCGAAGAAAGACGACACCTATAGTCTGTCGTTCGACTGTGGCATGATGTTCTGGGGCGGCACGCCCAAGATTCTCACCCACGACGGCACCGACCTGGCCAACGATGTTGACCATGTGCGCGGTAAGGTGGGCGACTATGTGAAAATCATCAAGGCCTTCAAGGTATACCCCGTCCTCAGCTTAAGACTGACAAGAAAGATTTTCTGATGACATCTCTTCACATCTCACCACCAGAACATCTGTGGTTGAGGGGGTGATGCGTATGCCATTGTCGGCACGCTCGTTGACCAGCCATATGATCTTGCCTTGGGCATCGGCCAGCACCGGTATCCTGGCTTTGTCAAACAGGTTGATTTTCCGGTCGGTCAGGTAGTCGCTCACCAAGCGTGATCCTTTCATGCCAAATGGGGTGAAGCGGTCGCCTTGAGCTATGTGTCTTAATGTCAACGGGAAAACAACCTTGCTGAGGTCGGCATACAGCATGTTTTTGTCTTTGCTGATGCTTGTCTCCTCTTGCTTCATCGTTTTGAGGATCAGTTTATGGTGTTCAAACAGATAGACACCCGTTTCGGGTATGCGCATGGGTTTTTGAGGCATGTCGGCAATGGGTTCAATCAGCAGGGCACCACGGTCGATGAGCAGTTGATGGGTGGAAGACACAAACATCTTGCCTTGCGCCTTATCGGGATGTTGTGACCTGTTGACGAGCAAGTGGTTTATTTGCTCCGTCTGGTCGGCATTGAAGCCAAAGCGGTTGATGAGATGAAAGAGCACCATTTCGGGCGATGCACTATTGAGCAACGCACCAATGTCGATGCGCATTTGTTGGGCCGTTTGCCGAGATGATGAAGAGGGTAGGGGAATGTTGGTCGTGGCGCAGCGTTCGGTTTCGGCCATATATTCATCCACAATTTTGGCGGCCTCGGTCAGTCGTTCTGCCGTTTTGGCTATGCAGGCCTTGGCCGAGGGATTGATGGTTTGTAGCAGTGGCAGCACATGGAGCCTGATTTTGTTTCTCACCACTTCATCACACAGGTTGCTGCTATCGGTGACATAATCCTGCTGCATGGCATCAAGTTCTGCCAATATCTCGTTGTGCGTCACGCCCAGTAGCGGACGGATGATATGCCCGTTTTTGGGCGCAATGCCCGTGAGTCCATGAATACCTGTGCCGCGCAACAGGTTGATAATCACAGTCTCCACGGAGTCGTCCTGATGATGCCCCACACAGATGCCTGTGGCATGAAGGTCGTTCATCAATGAGTTGAAGTAAGCATAGCGCAGTTTTCTTGCCGCCATTTCGATGCTGATTTTGTGCAGTTGGGCAAAGGTGACGGTATCAAAATGGGTGATGTGCAGCGGGATATGACGCTGTTGGCAGAGGGCCTGACAGAAATGCTCGTCGCGCATCGATTCCTCACCCCTTAAGTGAAAATTGCAGTGGGCAGCCTCGATGTCATAGCCCAACTGTTGCAGCAACAAGGTGAGCGCGACACTGTCGGCACCACCCGAGAGGGCAACGATGTATTTGCCTGTACGCTCCATCAGTTGGTGATGATGGATGAAACCGGCTGTCTTCTTGATGAACGATTGGCTGAACATGCGCTATTCCACGTAAAGTACAAGACCCTTGAGATATTCACCCTCAGGGTGATAGATGTTGATGGGATGGTCGGCCGGTTGGTGCAGCTGGTGCAGTATGCGCACGTTTCTGCCCGACAAGGCAGCTGCCGTGAACACAGCATTGCGGAAATGCTCTTTGGTGACCACCTGGCTGCAACTGAAGGTAAACAATATGCCCCCCTTCTTGATGCGTTCCAGGGCCTTCACGTTGAGGCGTGTATATCCTTTCAGCGCATTGTGCAGCGCTGCCCTGTGCTTGGCAAATGCCGGAGGGTCGAGAATAATCAGGTCGTATTTGTCTTTGGCGGCATCCAGAAACTTGAACGCATCCTCGCAGAATGCCTCATGACGCTTGTCGCCGGGGAAATTCAGTTCAACGTTGGCGTTGGTCAGTTCGATGGCTTTGGCACTGCTGTCTACCGAGTGTACTAGCCGGGCTTGGCCCCTCATGGCATAAAACGAGAAACCTCCGGTGTAGCAGAACATGTTGAGCACGCTCTTGTCTTTGGCATAATGCTCCAGCAGACTGCGGTTTTCACGCTGGTCGACAAAGAAGCCCGTCTTCTGTCCTTTCAGCCAATCCACATGAAATTTCAATCCGTTTTCCACGGCGATGTTATCGTTGCATCCCCCATAGATGAAACCGTTCTCCTGACCCAGTTCAGCCTTGAAGGGCAGTGTGGTCTCGCTCTTGTAGAACACATTTTCAATGCGGTTGCCCATCACGCTCACCAGTTGTCGGGCAATGGCTTCACGGCAGCAGTGCATACCCACGCTGTGGGCCTGCATCACGGCGGTTTTGCCATAGCAGTCGATCACCAGTCCGGGCAGGTTGTCGCCCTCGCCATGCACCAGTCTGAACGTGTTGTTGTCGGGATTGTCGGCAATGAGGATATTCTTGCGCATGTCTAATGCAGACTGCAGACGGGCGTGCCAATAGGCATCATCAATGCAAATATCGTCAAACGAAAGCACTCTCACGGCGATGCTGCCAATCTGGTAATGACCAACGGCGATGAATGCCCCTTGGTGGGTGAGCACTCTCACGATGTCGCCCTCGTTGATGCTCTCGTCCATGCCGTTGATGGCACCTGAGAACACCCAAGGATGGAAACGTTTAAGGCTCTCTTCCTTGCCTTTCTTCAAATAGATATTCTTATAGTCTGTCATTGTCGAAATCCTTATATTATTATAATGTATATGCGAAAAAAACTCGTCACTGGAGCTGTGGGCCGCTATCAGGCTGTGGGCTGATGCTCGGCCACGGGCACCTCTTCTTCAGGCTTGATGAGCAGTTGGTATTCTCCCGTTTCCTCCAGTCGGCACAACTCCTCATAAATCATGATGCAAGCCCATGCGTCAGTAGCGGCATACACCTTCTGCTTGTCGCTGAGGATGTCGGCTTCCCAGTTGCTCAATCTTGCCGATTTGCTGATTTTCTGATGGAAGAAGTTGGCATAAAGCTTCTGCAGGCTGAGGTCTTCAACGCCCACCTCGCCCACATGTTTCTGCAGGTCGATGAAATGACCGGGAGTGAAGTCTCCTCTACGGTGCAGCATGAATAGGTCGTCGTGAAGAGAAAGGCCAATTTTCGGAATGGTGGTGTCTTCAAGCAGACGGATCACAGGAGCACACATGCCTATCAGGTTAAGACGAAAAAGGAAGCATATCTCATGCGTTGACACCTGCAGTAGAGCCACCTCATGGATGCGTCCTTTCTTGAACGATGGGCGTGTTTCAGTGTCAATGCCAAGGATGCTGTGCGTCAACAGAAAATCCACAGCCTTTGCAGCCTCTTCTGTAGTGTTGACGACAAATATCCGTCCCTCGAATTTGGCTACAGGAAGTTCTGATATGCCTTTCTTGTCAAATTTGTTGTATAATATTTTATCCATTTCTTCACGTTGAGCGGGCGTTTTCTCGCCCACGATGACAAATATGTTTTGGGGCATTGCCCATTAAGAGTTTGCAAAAATATAAAAAAAAGAGCATTTTATGGCTATTTCTGACATTTTTCAATTACTTTTGCATAAAAATATGGAGCCATGCCTGCTTTTATCTGTGGAAATGACTGATATTTCAGCCGTTTTGTGTGATTGAGCTTTGACGGATGTCTCCGAAACATATCATTAGAAGAGAAATAACTCATGGTGAAAAAGAATACACGTAATCATAAAACATTCAGTGAAGTAGTAGGACTCAAGGCTTTTTTCCAGAACGATATCATCAATTTCATCGTCGGTATACTGTTGGTACTTTTGGCCATTTATACCGCCATTGCCTTTGTGTCGTTCTTCTCCACGGGACAGAACGACCAGAGCCTGATACTCGACCTGCGTCCCGGTGAACTGCAGAATACGGCCAAACTGTTCAAGAACAGTTGCGGGTCGTTTGGGGCATTCGTGTCTTACTTCTTCATCTCGCGCTGTTTCGGGTTGTCAGCATTCATCGTGCCATTGTTTATCGGCATGGTGGGGCTGCGCTTGGTCAAGGCCTATCAGTTCAACCTGCTGAAGTGGTTCTGCTGCATGTCCATTGCCATGTTATGGCTGTCAGTAACGGCAGCCAAGATCCTCACACCCGTTCTGCCCACATTGTGGTTCAATCCCGGAGGTGATTATGGCTTGTCCACTTGTCAATGGATAGAGAATGTGGTAGGCGCTCCAGGACTGATGTCGGTACTGGTGCTCACGGCATTGGTGTTTCTCACCTATTTGAGCCGAGAAACCATCCTCGTGGTGCGCAAGGTGCTCAATCCGGTAAGTGCCATATCCAACAGAATACCCTTCTCTGTCAACTACGGTCAACAGTCAGAAGAGGCAGCGGAGAATAGTGTGCAGACAGAGGCAGACCCTACTGTGTTTGATGACCCCACGGCACAGGTGGTGGAATTTGGCAACGACGGCAAAGATGTGGTTATCGACCGCCCGGAGGAAGAAATGATGATTGTCGCCACACCGGCGGATTCAGAAGAGCATGCCGCCAATGAAGAGAATGAAATGAAAGTGACAGCAGGCTTAGACGAGCAGAAGGCCGACTCGAAGGTGGTTTCGGGCAATGCCGACCTCAATGTGCCCATCAACCCCTTGGAGCCTTGGCTGAAATACAAATATCCCACGCTCGACCTGCTGAAGAAGTATGAAACCGACGGCAAGCCTTATATCGATATGGATGAGCAGAAGCGCAACAAAAACCGTATCGTTGAGGTGCTCGACAACTTTGGTGTCAAGATCAAGACCATCAAGGCCACGGTGGGACCAACCATCACGCTTTATGAAATCACACCGGCCGAGGGCGTGCGTATCTCCAAGATACGTAATCTGGAAGACGACATCGCCTTGAGTCTTGCCGCTTTGGGTATTCGTATCATAGCTCCTATCCCCGGCAAGGGCACCATCGGTATTGAAGTGCCCAATGCCAAGCCAAACATCGTGTCGATGGAGAGTATCCTCAACTCCAAGCGTTTCCAGGAAACCACCATGGATCTGCCCATTGCCATAGGCAAAACCATCACCAACGAGGTGTTCATGGTCGATTTGGCCAAGATTCCCCACCTGCTCGTGGCCGGTGCCACCGGACAGGGTAAGTCGGTGGGCCTGAACACCATCATCACCTCATTGCTCTACAAGAAGCATCCCAATGAACTGAAATTCGTGCTCATCGACCCCAAGAAGGTGGAGTTCAGCATCTACAGTCCCATTGCCAACCATTTCATGGCGCAGGTGCCAGACTCTGATGAACCTATCATCACCGACGTGAAGAAGGTGATCTATACCTTGAACAGCTTGTGCAAACTGATGGACACTCGTTACGACCTGCTCAAGATGGCGGGAGCGAAAAACATCAAAGAATACAACCGCAAGTATGTCAACCACCAGTTGCGCCTGACCGATGGTCATGAATACATGCCCTATATCGTGGTTATCATCGACGAGTTTGGCGACCTTATCATGACGGCAGGCAAGGAGATAGAGATGCCTATTGCGCGTATCGCACAGTTGGCCCGTGCCGTGGGCATCCATATGGTGATTGCCACACAGCGTCCTACCACGTCTATCATCACTGGTAACATCAAGGCTAACTTCCCCGGCCGTATGGCATTCAGGGTGAGTTCGATGATTGACTCCCGTACCATTCTCGATCGTCCGGGAGCCAACCAGTTGATAGGCCGTGGCGACTTGCTCTTCCTCAACGGCAATGAACCCGTGCGTGTGCAGTGTGCCTTTGTGGATACACCAGAGATCGAAGACATCAACAAATATGTGGCTCAACAGCAAGGTCCGCTTGAGCCCATAGAATTGCCTGAACCCTCGACGGCCGACGATGGCGACTTTGCGGGCGGTGGTATTGAGGCCCATAACCTTGACCCGCTCTTTGAGGAAGCCGCACGCTCTATCGTGCTCAACAACCAGGGTTCCACCAGTATGATTCAGCGCACCTTCTCCATCGGTTACAACCGTGCCGGCAGATTGATGGACCAGATGGAGAAAGCCGGTATTGTGGGTGCAGCCCGTGGTGCCAAGCCTCGTGAGGTACTCATCCAGGACGAGAACACGCTCAACGAAGTGTTGGCACGACTCAAATAGACACATTGACTACATAGACAAAAGACAAGCATAAAAACATAATAGTATGGAATGGATTAGAAAAAGCATGGTTGTCATGGCATTGTTTTGCCTTGTACAAGGAGTGTATGCCCAGAATGCAGCCCAGGCCAGAAAGATATTGGACAAGACGGCTGCGCTCATCAAGGGCAAGGGTGGAGCCACCGCCAATTTCAGCATGTCGGGCAAGTATGGCACTTCGTCGGGCACCATCGCCATCAAGGGCAACAAGTTTACCGCTTCTACGACGCAGGCCAACGTGTGGTATGACGGCAAAACCATGTGGACTTATGTCAAGAACACTCAAGAGGTGAACATCAGCAACCCCACAGAAGCCCAGCAGCAGTCGATGAACCCCTACAAATTCCTCACCATTTACAAGAATGGGTTCAACCTCGGGATGACCACCTTGTCGTCGGGTTGGAAGATACATCTCACCGCCGCCAACCAGCAGCGGAGCATCAAGGAAATGTATATTACGGTCGACAAGAATTATTATCCCAAGGAAATCAAAATGCGCCAAAACAACGGGTGGACCACCATCAAGGTGTCGGGCTTCAAGGCCAGGAGTCTCAGTGATTCCGCTTTCCGCTTCAATGCCAAGGATTATCCCAAAGCCGAAGTCATCGACCTGCGATGATGGGGCAGGCCCCCTGAGGTCCTATATATATAATAAGGTGTAACCCTATGGATCAATAAACACCATAAAACCACAGACAATGATGAATTTCAAAATGATGTGGTTGCTGAACAAGCACCGCAAACTTTCAGAAAAACGCAGTTTGGCCTACGACCAGAACAAGGTGGCGCAGGTCGTTATCTATGTCATGTCAGGTCTTGCCTTGCTGTATCTGATGTTTATCTCTGTGGGATTGAGTTTTGCCGCCAATTCGATGGATACCTGTCTGCCCTGTGAGTTTTTCTATGGCATCTTGCCAATCCTCTTGGTGGTTGACTTCTTCTTCCGCTTCATCTGGCAGCACACACCGGTGCAGCTGGTCAAACCATACATGCTGTTGCCCATCCCGCGTTACACCTGTGTGCAAGGATTCATGTTGGCCAATATGCTCTCTTCTTCAAATGCCATCTGGTTGGCACTCACTGTCCCCTTTGCCCTGATGACCACTGTTTTCAGCGAGGGTATATGGGTGGCTGTCGGTTTGGTGTTCTCCCTGCATCTTTTCATTGTGCTCAACAGCCAGTGGTATATGCTGGCCCGAACGCTCATCAACATCAGTGTCAAATGGTGGCTGTTGCCCATTGCCGTGTATGCCTTGATTTTTGCCCACATCATCTTTGGTGGATTCGATGAGTTCTTCGACTTCTATTCCTCCTTGGGCTGTGGTTTCTCTTTTGGTCATCCCTTGTATTATGCCGCCTTGCTGCTGGTCATGGCGGGGCTGTTTGAAATCAACAAGCGTGTGCAGTATCGTTGCACCTATCAGGAAACGGCCAATGTGGAGCAAGTGAAGATGAAAACTGTTTCCGAATTCAATACCCTCGACCAGTTTGGTGAGACAGGAGAGTATCTCAAGCTCGAAGTGAAGAGCGTGATGCGCAACAAAAACGTGCGCAAGTCGTTTATATTCAGTATGATATTTGTCTGTCTGCTCAGTTCGCTCATCTCTTTCACCGACATCTATGAAGACAGCTTCTCCAAGGCTTTCTGGGTGGTCTATACCTTTGTGCTTTATGGCGCCATGACGCTCATCAAAATCATGAGTGCCGAGGGTAATTACATCGATGGCTTGATGATACACAAAGAGAACATCATGAAACTGCTGCAGGCCAAATACTATTTCTATAGTTTCTTGCTTATTGTTCCCTTCTTCTTGATGTTGCCCACGGTGTTCATGGAAAAATACACCTTGCTGGCCTTGGTGGCTATGGCATGCTTCTCTGCAGGGCCAGTGTATTGTCTGCTGATGCAGATGGCGGTGTATAACCGCCAGACCTTGCCCTTGAACACCAAGTTTGTGAGCAAGGGCAATGTGGAAACCAATTATTTCCAAATCATTGCCGAACTGATAGCCATGTTTGCCCCGGTGATGTTCATCTCTATCTTGAAGAGTATATGCAGTGAGACCGTCACCTTCATCATCTTGCTGCTTGTGGGTGTGCTTTTCATTGCTACCCATCGCCTTTGGATCAGGAACATTTACAGGCGTATGATGAAACGCCGGTATCACAATATGGAAAGTTTCAGGGCCACGCGGTGATCATGCTGACCACCTCAATATATCTTCCGGTCAAAATAGGTCGGAAGATTTTTTTTGTTAAAATCAGTTGTTATTGGTTGTTTTTTTTGTATGTTTTGTTATTTTTTATTACATTTGCAAATGTATTGATATATTTCAACCAGCATCATTAACAACAAATCAATAAATCAGAATGAGTTGCAGCAATATGAAGAAGAAGTGTATGGTCATTCTCCTTGTGCAGTTGGCCATGTGCGCTCATGCGCAAATGTTGAGATGGACCATGCGTCCGGCATACGAAAAGATTTCCTTGGCTTCAGGAGTACCCCTTTTGTTGTCTGATTCTCTCGGCACCACGGCATTGTGGGATTTCAATGGCAAGAAACTGGCACAGACCACCGACCGTGTCCATGATTTTCATGAAGGGCTGGCTGTCGTGACCAAGCGTGGCAGCGACGACATTTACGGTGTATATCAGGCCGATGGCAAATTGTTCAGGATAGACAATTTCAAAGTGGCCCATGGCTATCCTTATTATGCTGACGGCTATCTGTTAGCCAAACAGAACCAGCATTATTTCTTTCTCGATAAAGAGGGCAACAAAGAAAACTTCGGACTGTTCATCAACATGTATCCCTTTGTGGGGGGATTGGCATCATGCTTCACCTATGAAGACTTCTCCAGACTGAAGAACCCCTATTACACCTTCATCTCTGTGGATAAACAGCCTGTGGTCTTTTCTTACAAGAACAAGATGGTGGATAAGGAGGACGTGGAGTTCTTGTCGTCGCTTAGCGACGAGGGCAAGGCTTTGGTCATCATCAAGCACAAACTGTTCTACTATGACCACGAAACACGTATGCTTTCTCCTGTGATGACCGATGAGGATGATGTCACCAAGCGCAAGCAACTGTATGTCGACGGACATGTTGAAGAGTTCAAGACCGAGAACAATGACTCCATCTATATCACGGCAAGGGGCAACAAGAAGGATGTCGTCACCTTTGTGTTTGATGAAATATGCCGCCCCGTCAAGGCCATATATCCCAACAATACCATAGGGTTCACGACAAAGAAACCTGTCGAGCAGTCCTTCCCCTCAAGTTTGAGGGCCGAGAAGTCGGGCGAACGCTTTGGTTTGAAACATGGCAACGACATGGTGCTCTATCCTCAGCTGGAAGACTGCTCCTTCGGCTTTATTGACAATATGGTGGTCAAGACCAACGGCAAGTGGGGATTGCTGACCTATGATCCCAGCATCGATTTCCGTGTACGTTTCAATAAAGGCAACGACATTGCTTTCCGTCATCGTACTTTTGAAACTGTGGTGCGAGTGGATTTGCCTTCTGTCATCTCGTCAAAAGACTGCCAGTTCACCATCGACCCGCGTTTCGGTTGTGAGATTGACAAGACTTCCATCCAGAGCAGAGACACAGAGAATGGCAATTATGTGCAATATAACTGCATCCTCACCATCCCCGATTCGCTTCCCGATGTGCTCACTGATGTCATCTATCCCGTACACCTGTCATACGATGGACTGGTGGTGCCCGCCAAACCCGTTACGGTCAAGGCTTGGCATTACAAATACATCAGTGTGGATTTGAGTGGAATTGACACCGAGGTGAGCAAAGGTAATGTGGCATTTATATTGAACGTCACTGTTGAGAAGAACCCCGGCGACCCTGATTATCCTTTTGAGGTGGCGATGAAATCGTCAAGCACTCTGTATAAGCTGGAAAAACTGTCGGAGTGCCGTTACAAGTGCAGGCTGTTCTCACTGAAGGAGGGTAGCAATCCCTTTACCATCGAGGTGACAGAAAAAGGATGTATGCCATCCGTCTTCCCCTTTGAACTGACCTATGTCAAACCCTCCAGAAACGACGCTAAGGAGGCGGTTAGCATCAAGAAACTTGAGGATGCCACTACTATGGGTGGAACCAATGCCTCCGACGGTCAACAGCCGGCCATTGCCCCTGAAGTTGTTCCTTCACTTGAGGCTCCCGCTGCCATTCCCTTGATTGAAGTCCCCGCAGATTCCATCAAATAATCTTGCAGGCACCGTGTCGCAAGAGTGATGTTGATCTATCCACGATGGCGATTTGCCTTGTCGTCATCGTGGATATCTTCGTTTGTACGGTAAGATTATTTACAATCGTTGTGATGATGTGAAAAATCCACATTTTTTACCCAAAATTTCTTCATTCTTGGCTAAAGATGAGATGAATAACAGTTTTTTTGCTGTATAAAAGAAAAAAAGTGCGAATAAACATTGTTTTTTTGGAATAATTGCGTAACTTTGCCCCAAATTATGCATTTGAAGCAATGGTGTGGAAACTATTGCGCAACATATCGTAGGCGCAAGATGAGGACATATAAGAATACAGACATCTACATGTGATTAAAGGAGGAGGTGATGGTTGTTTATGAATGGAAGAAAGGAAATACCAATTAACACAGACAACATGCCATGACAATGATAATAGGGTTTACCTTATTTAATGTTGCCAGGCTTGCAGAAGAGGAATCAATTCAAAACTAAATATCATAACGAGTAATTTAATAATTAATAATTTAAGTATAATTTAATTCTAAAAGTGATGAAAAGAAAAATTACAAATTTCTTGCTTTTGCTGGCATTATGTGTTGTCGGCACAAGCGCTTTTGTTTCTTGTAAGGATTATGAAAGCGACGAGTTGGGTAGCATGAAGACCCAGATTCGTGAGCTGATCATCCAGCAAGCAAACGATGTGAAAGACATGACTGGAGACATCGAAAAGCTTCAGAATCAGGTTGGTGGATGGGATGAAATTACCAACGGTACCATTGCCGATGCACTGAAGGGCGCCAAGGCAACAGCAGACGATGCTTTGTCAAAGGCCAACAATGCCAACAGCCGTCTTGATGAACTCTTCGGTGCCAACACCGACCTGAACACTGCCGTTTCTAATCTGGAGTGCGTTATCGACCTGATGAATCGTGTTGAGAGTCTTGAAAATCAGATCAACGGTGATGGTCAGACCAACGGTATCGCCAAGCAGCTTGAAGATTTGAAAGAACAAATTGGTGGTATGACTGAGGGATGGACCGGTAACATCAAAGATATTAGTGATGACGCTGCCAAGGCTTTGGCGCTTGCCAAGGAGGACTCTATCCGTTTGGATGCCATCGACCAGATTTTGGCTAACATCACTGATTACTCACAGGATATTCAGGACATCAAAAACCAGCTTTCTCTGCTCAATGGTAACTATAACACTTTGAAGGATGATGTTGCCAGCATGAAGGGTGACATTAACACGCTGAAGAGTGATGTGGCTGCTGCCAAGCAGGATGCCGCCGATGCCAAGGCTGAGGCTACAAGACTGTTCAACGAGGCCAAGACATTGATCGAAACTGCCAAGCAGGAGGCTATCGATGCTGCCAAGGCTTATACCGACGACCAGCTTTCTCTGACCAAACAGGAATTGGAAACTGCTTATAAAGATGCTGACGCAAAATTGGAGCAGAAAATCAGTGCTTTGAGCGCTGAACTCAAGGGCTTGCTCAACCAGCTGAGCGATGCACTCTACAAATTGGTAACAGGCGTGATTATCCAGGGTACTGAGAACCCCGTAACCGGTGGTATCAACACTCCGTTTGACATCAGCACCAACCTTCTTGCCGCTTACTATGGCTACAACAAGACAGGTGTGAATGTAAACTTCCCCATCGGTGACAATGTTTCTGGCTATGCTAACTGCTATGTTCGTCCTGATGAGGCTAAGGGCTTTACTCCGCTGATTGCGCCTGTGAAGATTGCTGAGTCTGGCGACTTGATGATGTATGAGAACAGCTTGACTTACGGTGGTAACGCCGGTAAGCTCTATGTAACTGTTAACCCCAGCAGCGCTGACATGAGCGGTCTGAAGTTCAGCCTCGTTGACACTCAGGACAATCCTGCTGCCGGTTACGATGACTTCACTTTGACCAAGTGCAACGACAAGCAGATGACCTTCGGCTGGACTCGTGCCGCTGAGGACAATGGCTTCTATGTAGCCAATGCCAACGTGAAAGATCCTCAGGCTGCTAAGCCCGACATCGACCTCGGTGCTCTGAAGAGCGTTGCTCAGAATGTACTCGACAAGATTTCTAACCCCGGCAACACACGCCTTGACATCGTTGACGGTGTAACCACCATCTACAAGCAGATCAACAACAAGCTCGTTGCCTACGGCGTGAAGGTTAATGGTAAATATACCGATGCCAATGGTGTAGAGCATGATCGCAACATCTACTCACAGTATAAGCTCGCTGCTAC
>SFEK01000193.1 GCA_004557285.1 Bacteroidales bacterium
AGAAGAACATCGAGCGCGGTGAAGCTGCCAAGATGATCGCTGTCATGCTCAATGGCGGCAAGGATGCGGTGAAGGATACCAACGTGTCTTCCTTCAACGACGTGCTGGGCAGTGCTGATGCTTGGGCCAACAAGTACATTGAGTACGGTGTGGCAGAAGGCATCCTGGCCGGCGTGGGCGGCGATCGCTTCGCTCCCGCCAGCAACGTGACCGGCACTCAGCTGGCTAAGATGCTGCTGGTCTCCCTGGGCTATGACGCCGACAAGGAAGGCTATCTGGACGACACATATTGGGCTGTGAACGTCAACACTGACGCCAGCAGCGCTGGCCTGTTTGCTGGCCTGGACAGCATGGACGTGTCCGTGGCTCTGACCCGTGACAACGCTGCTCAGATGATCTGGAACGCCCTGCAGGCTGAGACTGTCCGCTACTCTCTGACCGGCCAGGTTGTTAAGACCGGCGAGACTCTGCTGGCTCAGACCTATGATGCCTATATCTACACTGGCATCATGACCGATGTTCAGCACTACAACAAGGACGCTGGCATCTATGAGTATGCATTTGACAACAATGCCGTGAGATTCACCTCCACTGTGGACTACAGCGACATGTTTGCCATGAACGTTACTGTCGTTTTCAATAACGATGGTGATGCGCTGAACATCTATGCTGACTACTCTGACATCATTGCTACCGGCAATGTTGGCGACATTTCTCAGTTTAACAAGACTACCGACAAGTTTGATGCAATCGGGAGCACCATCACCATTGATGGCCAGAAGTATGGCGTTGATAATCTGAAGGGCGACTCTCTGAACATTGTTGCGTACAACAATTATTCGAGCACGTATGCTCATTGCCTTGAGCAGTACGCTTTCCGTGCCATCGACACTGACGATGGTGGCGACATTGATACTATTGTCGTTTATCCCTATGCCGTTCTGAATGTTGATGACGTGGACAACGGCGAGTTCACTGTCAGCAAGATTGAGGCTTCCGATGCTAAGCTGATTGTCGATGCAGACAATCAGAGCGCTGGCATGTATACCAAGGTGGGCAAAGTCGATTTCGATGACGTGATCGTCAACGGCACTCTGGCCCGCTATGGCTATGTGAAGTATGTCCCCGCTCAGTACACCGCTGAGAACATGGACACCTACACTGCTCTGGACATCAAGTCCGGCGTGGTGAACAGCGCCAATACCAAGGACTACATGCTGACCATTGATGGCACGCAGTACAACGGTACTCTTCTGGACAGCCTGGAGAAGTTTGCCGACATTTCCACCGGCAAGACCTACAGCTATGTTGAAGTCAACGGCTATCTGTTCATCGTGGACGGCGCTGGCATCGTGGACGAAAACTATGCTCTGGTTACTGACATTTCTGCAGACACCACCGGCACCACCGATAAGGTTTGGAACACCACCGTGCTTCTGCCCAACGGCGACTCCAAGACTGTGCTGACCAAGGCTCAGATGACCGTTGGTTCCCTGTACACCTACACCGTTGATGCCAACGATTATTGGACTCTCACTCCCGTGGACGATGGTTCTCTGAACGCAAACACCAGTGTCTATGACGTTCAGGAGGCCTATGAGGTCGGCGCTAACCTGTCCAGTCCTACCGATGGTTGGCCCACCTATTCCGATGGCACCACCGATCGTTATGGCAATGACACCAGCGGCGACTATTTCCTGTCCAAGACCGAGAAGCAGAACGAGAAGTATTACATCGATGACGATGCTGCCATCTATGTCTACTACTCTGCTGATGACAAGTATGACGTCATTTCCGGTGCTGAGCTGGCCGCTACCGATCTGGCCAATACCGGGGATGTGCGTTGGGCTTTCACCGGTGCCAACGAGGCCTCTAACGGCTACAACTATGTTGAGCTGGGCTATGTCGCCATCAACCATGACATCGACGAAGTGACCGTCAATGCGTACATCAACGATGTTGCTGAGCGCAGCTACACCGAGGACGGCATTGTCTACTACTATGCTGACGTTGAGGTCATGCTGCCCGGCGGCGAGATGGTTAAGATGACCACCGAGAAGTCTGCCAACGAAAAGGATCAGCTGATCCAGGACATCTATGGTCTGGACGAGAGCAAGATTTATGCCATCACCCTGCTGAATGACGAGATCGTTCACGTGAATACCACTCCCCTGGCTCTGACCCAGGCTACCGTTGTCAAGACCGATGACGCAAAGGGCGATAAGCTGGATCTGACGATCAGCGGTCAGACTGCTACCTACTTCATCACTGAGGACACTGAGATTTATGACCTGGATGAAGTTGGCGTGACCAGCATTACCAAGGATGACGTTGTTTACGTGATTGTTGGCGCTGACAACGAGCTGACCACTCTGCTGTTCAACGACTAATCCTATTGCACAATAGAATTTTTCGCTAACATGCTGAAGAACCCCCGGGATTTTCCCGGGGGTTCTTTTTTGTCAGAGGCATATCGTATTTGTTGGTGAAACACAAAAAGCCCCCGGGCGAATGCCCGGGGGCTTTTCTCAGCAAAACGCTGAAAGGGTCCTATTAGGGGATAGGATTAGTATTAGTAGTTGTAGACCACCAGGTCCAGATTAGTACCGGTTGCCACGTAGAGGATGTCGTCACCTCTGATCAGGTTATTCTCACCAGTAACATCAATCATCACAGTATCACTGGTCTGAACAAAGGCAACAGGATTCCCCTCAATGTAAAGTGCAGTCTTATTGTAGTCAGCAACAGAAGCGGTGGTGGTAGTGACCGGCTTGTAACCAACCAGATAGCCATCCTTGTCGTAAATGACTTCCACAACGCGCTGAGCAGCGGTCTTACCGCTTACATTCAGGTTGTTGTACAGATCAACCAGAACAGGATCGGTCTGGCTGTAGTACTTAGCAGAGTTCAGGACTTCCTTACCATCGGCAGTCACAACATCAACAGTGACACCATAGCCACCATCGCGATAGCTCACGCCGTTGATGTAAGCATACTCGCTGGTGTCGCGAGGATCAGCATTCAGATAGACGTAGCCCATCTCCACGACGGGAACACCCTGAGAAGTGGTGTTTGCACCGGTAAATGCCCAGTTGACAGCGCTATTGCTCAGGCCTTCCAGATCAGAGCCCTTAAGCACCACATATTCGTCAGCGCGCATGTCGCCGGCCTTGGGATCTCTATCAATGAAGGCAAAAATCACAGCGTCATCAGCAATCTGCCAGTAATCGTTGAGTTCATTCTCATTCGCAAACCAAGCAGAATCATTGGCAGTCTTAAAGCGTCCGGATTCACCATCGTTGTTGGCAACATCTTCGTCAGCCAGTCTTGCGCCGGTCTTGTAGACCTGCTGATTGTCGAACACGCTGGTAGTAGCAGCAGCAGTGCCGTCGGCCACGCGGGTCAGCTCATAGTTGCCATTAGCATTCACAGAATAAGTGTACATAACACCAACGTTGGGCTGAGCAGAGTACGACGGCC
>SFEK01000034.1 GCA_004557285.1 Bacteroidales bacterium
TGGGCATGAGATTTTTATTTAATAAAGTGAAATGACAAAAGAAAAGGCGGTTTTTACCATAAAACTTTTGTGGTTACCAAATTATTTGTAACTTTGTGGCCGTTAACTTTCAAATAATCATAAACTTATAATTTCATATTATGGCTTATACACGTATCACGGCAGCAGAAGCCGCCGCAATGATAAAAAACGGAGAGAACCTTGGACTTAGCGGTTTTACACCGGCAGGTACTGCAAAGGCAGTAACCAGGGAACTTGCAAAGATAGCTAAAGCAGAACACGAGGCAGGAAGAGAATTCAAGGTAGGCATCCTCACCGGTGCCTCTACCGGCCAGAGCACCGACGGTGTGCTGGCTGAAGAGCGTGCCATCAAATACCGTGCGCCCTACACCACCAACCCTGAGTTCCGCAAGCGCGTCAACCTGGGCGAAATCGCCTACAACGACATCCACCTGAGCCAAATGGCACAGGAATTGCGCTATGGTTTTATGGGCGAAATCGACTGGGCCATCCTCGAAGTGTGCGACATCGAAGAAGGCGAGAGCACTTGCAAGGCCTATCTGACAGCGGCCGGCGGCATCGCCCCCACAGTGGCACGCATGGCCAAGAAGGTCATCCTTGAGCTGAACAGTTTCCACAGTCCCGAAGCCAAGCATCTGCACGACGTGTATGAGCCACTCGACCCACCTTTGCGCCAGCCCATTCCAATCGTCAAGGTGAGCGACCGCATCGGTACACCATATGTGGAGATCGACGCCAAGAAAATCGTAGGCGTGGTAGAATGTAATCTCCCCGATGAGGCAAGGGCATTCAAAGACTCCGACCCCATTACCGACCAGATTGGCCACAACGTGGCACAGTTCCTCGTCAACGACATGAAGCGTGGCATCATCCCCTCAACGTTCCTGCCTCTGCAGAGTGGTGTGGGCAGCACAGCCAACGCCATCCTCGGTGCCCTGGGCCATGAAAAGAGCGTGCCCGACTTCAACGTATATACCGAAGTGATGCAGGACAGCGTGGTCAACATGATGCTCGAAGGCCGTGTGAAAGACGCTTCATCGTGCTCACTCACCGTGTCCAACGAATGTCTGATGCAGGTATATGACAACATCGACTACTTCAAGAAACACGTGACCCTGCGTCCGAGCGAAATATCCAACTCGCCCGAAGTCATCCGCCGACTGGGTGTCATCGCCATCAATACTGCCATCGAGGTGGACATCTATGGCAATGCCAACTCTACACACATCAGCGGCACCAAGATGATGAACGGTATCGGCGGCAGCGGCGACTTTGAGCGCAACGCCTACATCAGCATCTTCACCTGTCCTTCAACAGCCAAGAACGGCATGATCAGTTCTATCGTTCCCTTCGTCAGCCACCAAGACCACTCTGAGCATGATGTCAACATCATCGTTACCGAACAAGGTGTGGCCGACCTCCGTGGCAAGAGCCCCATCGAGCGCGCACACCTCATCATCGAGAACTGTGCTCACCCCGATTACCGTCCGCTGCTGCGCGAATACCTCAAATTCGCCAAGATGGGACAGACACGCCATTGCCTGACTGCTGCATTCGCCATGCACGACGCATTGGCACGCAAGGGCGACATGCACCTGACGGATTTCGCTGAATATATCAAATAACACAGGATTCGTCTGAAATTTCATCAAGCGGGATGTAACAACATCCGCTTTCACGACAACAGAATTATTGGGGCGCAATAACAATGCGCCCCTTTTTAACCAATAGCAACACTACTTATCCACATGAAGAAAATACTCATTACGGGCGCAAGCGGATTCATCGGCAGCTTTTTGGTGGAAAAGGCATTACAACAGGGAATGGAGACATGGGCTGCCATCAGGAAAAGCAGTTCGAGGGCTTACCTGAAAGACTCCCGCATACATTTCATAGAGCTCGACCTGGGCAACCCCGAAAAACTGAAAGCACAGCTGCATGGACATCATTTCGACTATGTCATCCATGCTGCCGGAGCCACCAAATGCCTGCACCGTAACGACTTCTTCCGTGTCAACACACTGGGCACCCAACATCTGGTGGAAGCCCTGCGACAACAGGAGAAACCGATTGAGCGATTCGTGTTCATCAGCAGCCTGAGCGTTTTCGGAGCCATCAAGGAACAACGCCCCTATGCCGACATCTGCGATGACGACATTCCACAACCATCCACGGCCTACGGGCAGAGCAAACTGGAATGTGAACAGATGCTCGACCGGCAAGAGGGATTTCCTTACATCATCCTGCGTCCAACCGGAGTGTACGGGCCAAGGGAGAAAGACTATTTCATGATGGCCAAAAGCATCAAGGGACATGTGGATTTTGCCGTGGGCTACCAACCACAAGACATCACATTCATCTATGTGGAAGACCTGGTGCAGGCAGCATTCCTCGCCCTCGACCGTGGCACCATAGGCGCACACTATGCGCTGAGCGACGGACAGACCTACAATTCGCGCACATTCAGCGACCTGATACGCCACGAACTGGGCAACCCTTGGCTGCTGCGCATCACCGCACCAATATGGCTGCTCTTCATCATCGCTCATCTCAGCAACATCTGGGCGCACATCAGCGGCAAACCGGCCACCATAAACCCCGACAAATACCACATCATGAAACAGCGCAACTGGCGCTGCGACATCACACCTGCCAAAAAGGAATTGGGCTACAGGCCTCTCTATCCACTCGACAAAGGAGTGAGATGCACCATGAACTGGTACAAGGATAACGGATGGATATAATATATATATAAATAAGGTAGGTATAACAAATACCATTTGAAGATTGTTATTATGATAAAATTCATACAGCAGCTGTTCTGCATTGAGAAAAAACCACGCAAGAGCCTCTTTGCCCTCGAATGGGTGATGATGGCCTATCTTGCCATCACCTTGTTGATTGTTTTCTTTACATACACCAAAGCCGCCAATCCCGAGGCCATGATTTGGGGGCGCATCAGGATAGCCTTCATCACCGTGGCATTATGGGGCGTTTACCGCATGTTGCCCTGCCGGTTCACCCGGTTGGTGCGCGTCGTGGTGCAGATGGCACTATTGGGCTGGTGGTATCCCGACACATACGAAATCAACCGCATGCTGCCCAACCTCGACCACCTGTTTGCCACTTGGGAGCAGAATTTCTTCGGCTGTCAGCCGGCCCTGTTGTTCAGCAAGGCACTACCCTCGCCCATTGTCAGCGAACTGATGGACATGGGCTATGCTTCCTATTATCCCATGATAGCCCTCGTGGTGCTCTATTATTTTGCTTTCCGCTATCAGGAGTTTGAACGTGCGGCATTTGTCGTCATCACCTCGTTCTTCATCTATTATATCATCTTTGTGCTTGTGCCCGTGGTGGGGCCCACTTTCTATTACAAGGCCGTGGGGCTCAGCGACATTGCCCGGGGAATATTCCCCAATGTGCACGACCATTTCAATTTCAGTCAAGACTGCCTGCCAAGTCCTGGTTATGAAAAGGGCATTTTCTACCAGATGGTGGAAGATGCCAAGGCTGCGGGCGAACGCCCCACCGCTGCATTTCCCAGCAGTCATGTGGGCATCAGCACCGTGCTCATGCTGTTGACATGGCACAGCGGCAACCGCAAGTTGCTCTATGTGCTGCTGCCTTTCTACATCCTGCTGTGCCTGGCCACCGTATATATTCAGGCACACTATGCCATTGATGCCCTGGCCGGTCTCGTCACTGGGGCGCTGTTCTATTTCGTCCTCATGTGGGTGTATAAACAGCCGAAATAAATACCAATTTTTGGCCATCAGAAAAAGGAAACGGATATGAAAAAGATACTGACAGTCGTCATCTCTCTGATGATAACACTTCTGCCTGAAACGGCCATGGCACAACAGCCCGAAGACCGCGAGGTGGATATGGACAACCCCACCTTTGTGCCTATGGTCAAGGTGGGCAAGGCACTCGTCGATGGCGACAGCATTCAATATGTGGAACTGAACAATGTATATGTATATCCAGAACCTACATTCAAGAACGAAAAGCAACGGGCAGCCTACAACCGCCTGGTGTATAATGTGAAGAAAGTGCTGCCCATTGCCAAGGAGGTGAACAAAATCATTATCGAAACCTACGAATACCTGCAGACCCTGCCCAACAAGAAGGCACGGGATGAACACATGAAACGGGTGGAAGCAGAGATCAAGAAACAATATACCCCACGAATGAAGAAACTCTCCTATTCGCAGGGTAAATTGCTCATCAAATTAGTGTATCGTGAATGTAATTCTTCTGCCTACGACTTGATACGGGCTTTCATCAATCCCATAAGGGCCGGATTCTATCAAGCCTTTGCCTGGACCTTCGGTGCCAGTCTTACCAAGAAATACGACCCTGAAAAGACCGACCGCCTGACGGAACGTGTGGTATTGATGGTGGAGTCGGGGCAGCTGTGATTATTCTTTCTCCCCATACAACACCTGCACCATGGTCTGGCCCACGGCCTTCAGCGTGTTGCGGTCAATGTGCTCCATGTCGTCAATCACCGTGTGCCATGTCGGTCCGAAACTGCTCTGTTCGCAGTCGGGATGACAGGTGATGATGTCTATCGTCGGTATCTTTGCCACATTGTTCACAGGCAGGTGGTCGTCGTTGATCATTCCACCCTCTGCATCCACAAAGTAGCTACCGAAACCCACAGCCTTGGCAGCAGCCCACACCTTGTCAACAATACCGCTGGCATACTGCATGGAGAAACTTTCCTTATAGAAACGGGCCCCTTGTCCGCCCACCATGTCGAGCAGGATGCCATAACGTGCCTCATAACCCTCCTTGTGCAAGTTGGCAGCCCAATGTTGTGCACCCAACGCCCATGAGTTGCCGTCGTCCTGCACATCGCTCCACTGGGGCACGCCGTAGTCTTCAGCATCAAAACAAACAAAGTCGATACCCACGGCCAACTTGGTAGTATCAGCATGTAGCAGACGGGCCAGTTCGAGCATCACAGCCACACCGCTGGCCCCATCGTTGGCACCCATCACCGGTTTGCGCCAGTTCGTGCTGTCGGGGTCGTTGTCAGCCCACGGTCTGCAGTCCCAATGCGCACACACCAATATGCGGGTGGAGAGTTCCGGACGATAACTGGCAATGATGTTCGTGCTTTTCAGCGGCGTACCGTCATACCCCGTCAATGTGGCTTGCTGTTCAATGACAGTACAGCCATATTGCTTGAATTTCTCCACTATCCAGCGACCACATTTGTCGTGGGCTTCTGTATTCATCACTCTCGGTCCGAAAGCACATTGCCGCTCGCAGAAGGCAAATGCGCTGTCGGCATCAAACGATGGTCCTACAGGCTGCACAGTCGTCTCGTTGCCCGCCTCAGCAGCTTTTTTGTTACTGTTGCATGCCACAATGGTCATGGCCATGAACACAAAAATTATGATTTTTTTCATTGATTATTTTTCTTGTTTACACATTTGTACCTGTGCCATCACTCTGAGCCAGTTGCCACCCCAGATGCGGGCGATGTCACGCTCGCTGTATTTGCGGCGCAGCAGCTGCAGGGTAAAGTTGAGCATCTCCGACGAGTTGGCCAGTCCTCTCACTCCGCCGTCACCGTCGAAGTCGGTACCCAGGCCCACATGCTCGATGCCCATCACCTGGATGGCATGTTCAAGATGTGCCATGACATCCATGATGTCGGCCTCGCTGGCTCCCTTGCGCAGGAAACCGGGATAGAGCGTGATTTGCGCCACTCCCCCACGTTGCGCCAAGGCCTTGAGCTGTTCGTCAGAAAGGTTGCGCGGCACATCGCAAAGAGCCTTACAGCAACTATGACTGCACACGATGGGCGTAGTGCTGATGCTGAGGGCATCATAAAAGCTCGACTCCGCGGCATGGCTCAAGTCAACCATGATGCCCTGCCGGTTCATCTCCTGTATCACCTGCTGGCCAAAACTGCTCACTCCATGGTGGGTGGCACAGCCCTTGGCGCTGTCGCAGATGTCGTTGTCGCCATTGTGGCACAGGGTGATATACACCACGCCACGCTGGGCAAAATACCTCACGTTGGACAACTGGTGGTTCAGGGCCAGACCATTCTCTATGCCCAGCATGATTGACCTGCGCCCCTTGCGCTTGTCTTCATACAGTTCGGCAGGCGTGCGGGCAATACTGATGTACTTGGCGTTGCGCTCCACGATGCGCTCTATCTCGTTGAACACATGGTCGGCATACGCCTTCGGACTGTCCACCGGCACTTGCACCTTTGAAGAGAAAGTTTCTCCTAATTTGGGCTGCGGCAGGTAAGCCACCATGATGACCGCACTCTGCCGTCCCTCCTCCATCTTGTGCATATCCACCAGAATTTGCGGGTCGCGGTGGTCAAAGTGTATGCCTTGGGGAAAGAACATCGGAGTGTCACAATGGGTGTCCAGGGTGATGATGCGGCGATGCAGCTCTTTGGCCACCGAGAAATTGCGTGCCTGTTTCACCAGCCAGCCAAAGAGCGGTGCTCCTGCCTCCTTCAGCCATTCGGGATGCCATTGCACGCCGATGATGGGCTTGTATTCGCTGCTCTCCACTGCTTCTATCACGCCATCGGGCGACATGGCAGACACCTTGAAACGCTTGCCTGCCTTGCGCACGGCCTGATGATGCAGCGAGTTGACCGCCACCGTCTCAGCACCCAGTATCTCATGCAGCACCGACCCCTTCTCCACCGTCACGGTGTGCGTGGGTTCCCTACGGTCGGCATCCTGACTGTGCTTGATGAGCGGTTGTTTGCCCCGATAGCGGTCGGGATGCCGCTGCATGGCCTCGAGGATATCCTGATCCACCTCGCCGTCGAGAGCCATGACCAATGTCTGTATGCCTCTGCATATACCCAGCATGGGCACCTGACGGTTGTAAGCCAGGCGAGCGGTAAGCAGTTCGGCCTTGTCGCGTGTGGCGTTGATGCCATGCAGTCGTGGCGAGGGTTCCTCGCCGGCCCACAGCGGGTTGAAGTCGCCACCTCCTGTCAGCACCAGTCCGTCGATTTGGTCGAGCGTGTTGATGATGGTGTGCTTGTCGTCCACCGGCGGTATGATGACAGGCACTCCCCCCGCCTCAATCACCGACAGATAATAGCGGTGGCAAAGCCGTGTGTCGCCATCGACAAAATTGCCCGTCAACCCGATGAGCGGACGGTGTTCCGCTTCAGGATAACAGGCATAAATGTCGTTCAGGCACTCTTGAATGTCAAAAGGCTTCATTATCTTCTGTCTAAGAATACGGGTACGGGCACTTCTCTCTTGATGCTCTGCTCAAGCGAGATGAGTGTTTCTGTGGCCACCACTCCCGGGATGCCCTGCATCTGGTTGTTGAGCAAGTCCATCAACTGTTCGTTGTCGCGCGCATAGAGTTTCACGAGCATGGTATAGGGGCCTGTGGTGAAGTGGCACTCCACGATTTCGGGAATGTGAACCAGACGCTCAACCACCGATTTATACATATTGCCACGTTCAAGGGTGATGCCCACATAGGTACATGTGGAATAGCCCAGACTCTTGGGATTGACATCGAAACCACTTCCTGTGATGATGCCACCCTCGATAAGATGCTGCACTCGCTGATGGATGGCTGCACGTGACACACCACATTCTGCAGCTACATCCTTAAAGGGAATCCTGGCATTCTGCGAAAGAATACCGAGAATCTTTTTGTCAAGATTGTCAATTTTCTCCATGTCTTGATTTATCTATTTGTTATTTACTAATCTCAAGGTTTTCTACATTATTATGCGCTCCAAGGCTTGCAAATAGTAAGAAAAATTGCTGATACATGTCAACATGTCAGTATTTGGAAGCAAAATTACATATTAAAAATTAAACATGCAACAATCTGCTATAAAAAATAGCACTTTTTAGGCATTATGAAACACAAAAAAGGAGAACAACCCAAATTGCCCTCCTTTTTTCACGTTTTTTCAGTCTTTTGCAAGTATAGTGACCTGCACTCCAATTATTTCTTGCTTTTCTTTGGGGCAGCCTTGGTGTTGCCCTTCTTCATGGGCGGAACAGGTGTTGCCTGAGCATCACCGCTCTTCTTGGGTTGCTCTACAGCCACGAGTTCCACGGTAAACACCAATGCGCTGTAAGGCGCTATCTTGCCCGCCTTGCGGTCGCCATAAGCCAGATTTTGTGGGATGTAGATTTCCCACTTGCTGCCCACAGGCATCATCTGCAGGGCTTCTGTCCATCCCTTGATCACCTGGTTGGTGCGGAATTTTGACGTGCCTGCGCCGCCACGGTTGTAGCTGCTGTCAAACACTGTACCGTCAATCAGCCGGCCTTCATATTTCACCGTCACCTCTGCACCGGCCTGGGGCACCTCGCCCGTACCCTTCACCAGTTCTTTGTATTGCAGACCGCTGGCCAGGGTCACCACGCCTTCCTTATTTTTGTTGGCGGCCAGATATTCCTCACCAGCCTTGCGGTTGGCCTCGTTGCGCTCGTCGGTCACCTGCTTGAATGCCTTGTTGAAATATTCCTTGGCTGTTTGCTCCTTCATGCAACATTCGTTGCCCGAAAGGGTGTTGATGAAGCCCATGTTGAACATTTCCTGACTGATGGAATCTGGGCGCGACTTGAACTCTTCTTTCAGGAAGGGCACCATGCGCTGTGCCACCATCATGGCCACCTGCTCTCCTGCATAAAAGGCCTTGTCCTTGGCGGTCACACCCTTGCTGAAGGCATGTTTGTAGCCCTCGATGAATTCTGCCATATAGGCGGTGTCCACATCCAGGCTTTTCTGCAGATAGGGAATGAGCCCTTCGGTGCGCACCACACCGGCCGCATAGCTCAGGGTGTCGGCGGCGGTCTTCATCTGCGGGGTACAGCACACCACTGGTTCTACACTTTTCTGCACTTTCTTCTTGTTCTTCTTCTGTGCAGCCACTGTATTGAAAAAAGCACCCACCAGCAAGGTGAGTGCCACTAAAACATATTTCTTCATGATCTTATTGCTTATTTGCCGATACCAACCAGTTCAATCTTGAAAATCAGTACAGAGAAAGGCTTGATGTCGCCCTGTGCACGCTCGGCGTATGCAAGGTTCTGTGGGATAACCACTTCCCAGACACTGCCCACAGGCATGTGGGTGAGGGCGGTTGTCCAACCCTGAATCACCTGGTTGGCACGCAGCGTGATGGGCTCTTTGCGCTCGTATGAACTGTCAAACACCTTGCCGTCGATGGTCTTGCCTTCATAGTGCACCTTTACAGAAGAGGTGTCCTTGGGCATTTCGCCCGAACCTTCCTTGATGACTTTGTAGAGCACACCGCCGGGCAGGGTCTTCACGCCGGGTTTCTTGGCATAATCAGCCAGATATTTCTCGCCGGCTTTCTTGTTGGCGCCATATTGCTTCTCCATCGACTTGGCCTTGATGGCAGACATCTTCTGCTGGGCCACCTGCTGGGCCATCTCCAATGTCATCAAAGAACTCTTGCCGGTAGTTCCGCTGATGAATCCTGCCATGAAGTTCTTCAGAGAAATGCTCTGTGTAGAGTCTTCGCCAAAGAGTTCGTGGTTGATGCCCTTCATCATCTGGTTGGAAATCTGCTGACCAATCTGGATACCTGCATAGTAGGCGGCTTTCTTCTTGTCGTCGCCGGCATTGGCACCCTCGTTGAGTCCCTTGAAGAATTCATCCATGTAGGCGGTATCCACACCGAGGTTTCTCACCAGATAATCTTTCAGACCTTGTGTCTGTGCCATACCGATGGCATAGCTCAATGTGTCAACATCGTTCTTCAGGTCGGCCTTCGGGGTAGAGTTGCCACAAGACACGAATACAGCAGCTACCATGGCTGCCATGGTTACAAATTTTAATCTTTTCATTTTATTGTTTTGATTTGACTGTTTATCCTTCACATGTTATCGAAAAACCTCATTTGACCTCCAGCAGTTCCACGTCAAAGATGAGGGTGGCAAACGGAGGAATGGATGCGCCTGCACCTCCCTCGCCATAACCTAATATATAAGGTATGAAGAAGCGGTATTTGGCTCCCTCCTGCATCAGCTGCAGACCTTCGGTCCATCCGGCAATCACCTGATTCAAGGCAAACTCGGCCGGTTCGCCGCGCTCCACGCTGCTGTCGAACACCGTACCGTCGATGAGGAATCCCTCATAATGGCATTTCACCGTGTCGGTAGCCTTGGGCTTGTTGCCGTTGCCTTCTTTCAGCACCATATACTGCAATCCGCTGGGCAATACGGTCACGCCTTCTTTCTTGGCGTTTTCTGCCAGATATTTCTCACCCTCAGCCTTGGCCACCTTGCCTTTTTCAGCACGCTCGGCGTTCAGCTTCTCTTCCTTCTTGCGGAAATACTCCTGCACGATGGTCTGTGCCTCGCGGTTAGATACCTTCAGCTCGTTGCCTGCTATCACATCCTTGATGGCAGCGGCAAAATCCTCAATGCTCAAGTCATTGGCACCCATCTGCGCCAACTGGCGGCCGATGCCAAGCCCCAAAGCATAACTCACTTTGTCCATGTTATTTTCTTGTTAATGATTATACTACCTAATTAAAAACGTGCAAAGGTAATATTTTTATCCGATTACATAGACATAATTATAGAAAAATCTCCCAAAAAAACATCAAAACACAGAAAAAGCGAAGACAAACAGCATACGTTTAAAATTATTTTGTAACTTTGTGGTCGAAACATCATGAAGAAGACTGTACAATGAAAAAAATTGTAGTGCTTACCGGTGCCGGCATTTCCGCTGAAAGCGGACTCAGCACATTCAGAGACGAAGATGGCTTGTGGGAACAACACCCCGTGGAGCGTGTGGCCACACACGAGGCATGGGAAAGAGACCCTGTGTATGTCAACGACTTCTACAACATGCTGCGCGGCAAACTGCTTGCCGCCAAGCCCAACGACGGACACCGCCTGGTGGCCGACCTGGAAAAGAAATACCAAGTGACGGTAGTGACACAGAATGTGGACAACCTGCACGAAATGGCAGGCAGCACGCATGTCATCCACCTGCACGGCGAACTGATGAAGGTATGCTCCAGCAGGGATGTCGATAACCCTCACTTCATCAAGACACTCACCCCCGACAACCTTGAAGTGGCTCCGGGAGAAAAGGCGGGCGACGGTTCGCTGCTGCGCCCTTATATCGTTTTCTTCGGCGAAGCTGTGCCCAACATCGAGAAGGCTGCCGCCGAAGTGATGGAGGCCGACATCATGATCATCATCGGCACATCGCTGGCCGTCTATCCGGCAGCAGGCCTCATGCGGTTTGCCAAGCCTGGCACACCCATCTATCTGATTGACCCTCGACCCACCGTGTCGGCCAAGCAAAACCTGCATGTGATTGCCAAAGGCGCATCCGAAGGAATGAGAGAACTTTCAGCCATGCTCTGAGCACGACTCAACCAATAAAAACACCTATAGGCGGGAGGGTATAGTTCCCGCCATTTTCCTAATCAAAAAACTTATGAGTAACAAAAAACATCTATTGATTACCGGCTTGCTGCTCTGTGCAGGCCACATGGCCTATGCGCAAAGCACCTACAAGTCGTTTCCAGAAGCTACAATCAACAGCGTGTCGCCCAACGGCAGCTATGTGGTGGGCAACAACCTCGGTTATGACAACGTCACCAATTTCAGCAGCTTCGTCTATTCCACCGCCGACGGCAAAACCAACTGGCGCACCGAATATGATGAAGACAACTACGACAACACGGGCAAATTCCAAGCCGTGAACAGCAACGGCGCCATTGCCGGTGCCATGAAAGACAAAGACCATCTGCTGGCCATCGAGAACGGCGACTACATCATGGGCCAAAACGGCAAGCGCCCCAACAAGTCGGGCTACGATGCCGACGTGACCTATGTGCCCATCGTCACCGCCGCCGTGTGGAAAGATGACAAGACCTATAAGTTGGGCATGGGCAACCACACCATCGACGAACTGGGCGACGAGACCGACGGCACCTACGCCACAGCCATCAGCGAAGACGGCAACACCGTGACAGGCTACCTGCAGTCGTGGTGGATGAAAATCATCCCCTGCCTCTGGACCTACAACGCCGACAGCGACAGCTACACCTATCAGGAACTCACCCTGCCCAAAGGCTTCTCACGCGCATCAGCCACAGGCATCTCTGCCGATGGCAGCATCATCATCGGCGAAGGCACCAAAAACGGCTACACCTATCCCATCGTGTGGACATCGGCCACACAACCCACAGCCATATCATTGGGCGACAGCCCCTATTCCGACGCAACGGCCGTAGCCATCAGCCCCAACGGCAGCTATGTGCTCATGCACGGCAACGGCTATGGTGTGGTTTCAAAGCTCGCCATCTACGACACCACTACAGGCAACTTCGCCGAAATCGCCCTGCCCGATGCCGACAACACCTACCAGTGCAAGGGTCTGGCCATCACCGACAGCGGCGACGTGTTCTGCACCATCAGCGACAATGTCGATTACACCGACAAACTGTATTACTACAACAAGGCCTCTGAAACCCTGGCCGACATCGACTACTACCTCAGCAAGGCTGCCACAGACATCAGCAACCTGCCCTCTCTTGTCAGAGACAAGGTGGTTTCGGTATCTGCCGACGGCAAAGTGATTGCAGGCAACTCATCCTATAGCGGCGGTTGGGTCATCACCCTGGCCAGCACAGAGGCTGTCATCATCACCGCTCCGCAGCCCACCGCATTCTTCTACAGCGGCTACGACCAGGTGACACTGCGCTGGGAGGCCTGCCAGAATGTGCCTGAGGGGGCTGTCATCAACAACTACAAGGTTTATATCGACGACCAACTCGCCGCAACAATAGATGCTGCAGCAGCCACCGACGGCAAGTTCTCTTACACACACACCGTGAGAACCGGCACACACAATGCTTATATCATTGCCACCGCCACCTACAATGGCAACGAAATCGAGTCGGCCACCTCAGAAACCATCAGCACCTATCTCTCTGCCAAGAACGACCTGCCATTGTACGACAATTTCGATGAAGCCACTCTCGACCCCAATGGCAATCCTGTTCCCGGCAACGACTACTGGAGGGCAGAACGTTTACTCGGCGACGATGCCTGTCTCATCAAGTGGTCGATCGATGCCAACAACTACGAGAATGCCACACCTTACCTCTGCACCACATCTATCAACACCACACCGTGGTCGTCTGTGGTCACCAGTCCGTTCCTCACTTCTGAGGATGCCGACAAACTCTATGTCAGCTTCTACACCGGCTATACCTTGGTGAACACCCCCGACCAGGATCTCGACTCCGACTATCTGGATGTGGAATATGCCCTGGACGGCGAAAACTGGATGACCGTGAAATCCATCTGCGCCGACGACCTCGACCCCTATTCCTGGAACTTCTTCAAGGTTGACCTTGACAAGAGTCTGACCGGCAAACCGTTCCAAATCCGCTTCAATGCCCACGGCGAGGGCAGGGGCACACTGCGCTGGAACCTCGACTGCATCGGCATCAGCGATGTGCTTGAAGGCAAGACTCCCTCTGCGCTGAAAGCCATGGAAAATGCCGACAAGAGCGTGCAACTGATGTGGCACAACAGCATCGGCACCTATGAGGCCTCTTACTTGCAGAGCAGAAACGTGATTACCGACTTCTGCGTAGGCAGCGAAGGCGAACCACTCATCACAGCCATCGACCTTGAGCCCGCCCAATTGGCCAACCACGTGGGCGAATACATCTCCGGCGTATCGACATTCATCTACGACAACCCCTACATCGAGACCAGTATGGCCACACAGGCCGAGGCCATTGTTTATGTTGACGGCAAGGAGGTTACCCGCCAGACCTTCGCAAACAGCTTCAACGAACCAGTGTCCTCATGCGTCAAGCTGTCGGCTCCCGTGAAGATTGAAAGCGGCAAGACCTACCGCGTCGCCGTGCGCATCTTCAACTATGACGCCCTGCAGACACCTGCGTATTATCAGTCGTCTGAACACTTCGTTCCCGGCAAGAGCGACCTCTATTCTGAAGACGAGGGCAAGACATGGAACAAACTCTCTGATGTCTATACCACCGAGGAAGAACGCCTGCTGGGCCAGTGCATCTGGCCTATCCGTGCCCTCATCACCGATGGCACCATCGACGACGACCCAGCCTACGACGACCAGCTGATGGCCTACAACGTTTATCGCAACGGCGAACAGCTCAACCACACTCCCGTGTTCGTGGCTCATCCCTATTTCATCGACCAAGCACCCGTGAGCGGAGCCACCTACACCGTGCAGGCCTTCTACAAAGATGGCCGCGTGTCAGAATGTACCGCAGCCGTTGATGTCACCCCATCGGCCATCAATTCGCTGTTCAAGGGCAACGACATCACCGTCAGCCAGAACGGCAACGCATTGACCATCAGCGGCGCATACGACCACGCCGAACTGCTGGGCACCAACGGCACCCGCATCGCACAGGGCCACGGCTCCATGCACATCAGCAACCTGCCTGCCGGCATCTATCTGCTGCGTGTCAATGCCAACGGCAACAGTCAGGTGCAGAAAGTCATCATCAAATAAAATGATATGGAAGAAAAAGCACTGAACGACATCAAACTGCCCGACAATGCGTTCACAGAACTCAAGCCGGGCGAGAAGTATGAACCGGTGATGAGTCCGCAGAAGACTTATCCCGAAGTGAATGGCTGGTCAGTCACCTGGGGCGTGCTCATGACCATCCTGTTCTCAGCTGCAGCCGCCTACCTCGGCTTGCGCGTGGGACAGGTGTTCGAGGCCGCCATCCCCATTGCCATCATTGCCGTTGGCGTATCGACCGCCGCCAAACGACACAATGCCCTGGGCGAGAATGTCATCATCCAGAGCATCGGAGCCTGCTCGGGTGCCGTGGTGGCTGGTGCCATCTTCACCCTGCCTGCCATCTACATTCTGCAGGACAAATACCCCGACATGGGAGCATCGTTCATCGAGGTGTTCCTCAGTTCGCTGCTGGGCGGCATTCTCGGCATCCTGTTTCTCATCCCGTTCCGCAAATACTTTGTCAGCGACATGCACGGCAAATATCCTTTCCCTGAAGCCACAGCCACCACACAGGTGCTCGTGAGCGGTGCCAAAGGTGGCGAACAAGCCAAGCCGCTGCTGCTGGCCGGACTGGTGGGCGGTCTTTATGATTTCATCGTGGCCACCACAGGATGGTGGAACGAAAACTTCACCTCCCGTGTCATCGGCTGGGGCGAACTGCTTGCCGACAAGGCCAAACTGGTGTTCAAGGTCAACACCGGTGCCGCCGTGTTAGGTTTGGGCTACATCATCGGCTTCAAGTATGCGCTCATCGTCTGCTTAGGCTCGTTTGTCGTGTGGTGGCTCATCGTGCCGTTGATGGCAGTCATCTTCTCGGGCGACGTGCTCAACCAGTGGAATCCTGAAATCACCACAGCCGTGGGCAACATGACCCCCGAAACCATCTTCAAGGAATATGGTCGTTACATCGGCATCGGCGGCATTGCCATGGCGGGCATCATCGGCATCATCAAGTCGTGGGGCATCATCAAAAATGCTGTAGGACTGGCTGCCAAGGAGATGAAGGGCAACAAGAACGCCGGTTCTGCCCTGCCCCGCACCCAGCGCGACATCTCGTTCAAGATCATTGCCATCGGCTCTATCATCACCCTCATCATCACGTTCATCTTCTTCCTTATGGGCGTGATGAAAGGCAACCTGCTCTTTGCCGTCGTAGGCATACTGCTGGTCACCATCATCGCCTTCCTGTTCACCACCGTGGCAGCCAATGCCATAGCCATCGTGGGCTCCAACCCAGTGTCGGGCATGACGCTCATGACGCTCATCCTCGCTTCTGTGGTCATGGTGGCCGTTGGTTTGAAGGGCACAGCAGGCATGGTGGCAGCCCTCATCATGGGAGGTGTGGTGTGCACAGCATTGTCGGTGGCCGGTTCGTTCATCACCGACTTGAAAATCGGCTACTGGCTCGGCACCACACCCAAGAAACAAGAGACATGGAAATTCCTTGGCATCCTCGTTTCCGCCGCCACCGTGGGAGGTGTGATGATTCTGCTCGACAAGACCTACGGATTTGCCAGCGGACAATTGGCTGCACCGCAGGCCAATGCCATGGCAGCAGTCATCGACCCCTTGATGAACGGCATCGATGCCCCGTGGATTCTCTACGGCATAGGTGCAGTCATCGCCATCATCCTCACATGGATGAAGGTGCCCGCCTTGGCCTTTGCCTTGGGCATGTTCATCCCCATCGAGTTGAACGTTCCCCTGCTTGTCGGCGGTGCCGTCAACTGGTTCGTCACCACACGTTCAAAGAATGTTGAGGTCAACAAAGAACGTGGTGAGAAGGGCACGCTCATCGCCAGTGGTTTCATCGCCGGTGGAGCCTTGATGGGTGTCATCAGTGCGCTGCTACGCTTTGGCGGTGTCAACCTTGTCAACAAAGAATGGCTGGTCAACCCGCTCTCCGAGATATGTGCGCTCATCGCCTACATCCTGCTCATCGCCTACTTTATCCGTGCAACAAAGAAATAGCAGTTATCACACCAAACACTATCAGCCATTGTTTGCTCTCCAAGAGCGGACAATGGCTTTTTCATTCAACGACAATCAGGAGCGACGGGTGTAATGACATATAGCAAGAAAAACCTTTGTTTTGCTGACACCCTGCTTTTACTAAATGCCCTATTTTTGCGATATTTTCGCCAATTTTTATCCTGTTCTGAAAAACGGCAAAAATGCAAGGCTTGTTTCAAGGCATTTTCATGGTCATTTTGCCTCTAAAGGCATGGACTACC
>SFEK01000035.1 GCA_004557285.1 Bacteroidales bacterium
TATAATATATTATATATATATAAATATAATATAATAACAAATAGAAAGCAGAAAAGAGTGAAGTGGAGAGTGTGGTATGACAACTGTAATAACTGTAATGGCAGGGTGAAATTTTCCTCTAATAGGCTATATATCAACTACTTACACATATTACAGTTGTCGTTTCAATTCTGTAACAAGCCTGAAAAAGCCCTGTTTTTAACACTTTTTTTGAGTATTTTGCCCCAAAATCCGTATTTTTTTCAAAACTGGAATCATTTTGCCCTCCAAGCCTTTGCCATCGAGCAAAAAAGCCCCACCAGCCAACCAAGCCATCCCTCCATGCGGCAAGCCTCGGCAGCGGCTACGTCACAGGCGGGGCTGAACCCTGCCCAGCAGTTCCACCATGATGCGAGCAGCGTTGCCGGGGGCATCGCTGTCGCCCAGCAAGCGCTTCACCTCGTCATATCCATCCATCATGGCCTGCCGTCCTGCTCCGCCGGGCAATATGCCGTCCAGTTCGCGGCGAATGTTGGAAACGGTAAACGAGTCGGCCACCAGTTCCCTCACCACCTCGCGCCCGGCGATGAGGTTCACCAGCGAGACATAGGGCACCTTGAGCACATGGCGACGCAGCCATCCCACAAGACGTGGCAGCGGCGTTTCGTAGCACACCACCTGGGGCACGCCGAAGAGAGCCGTTTCAAGCGTGGCGGTGCCGCTGGTCACCAGGGCCGCCGTGGCATGGGCCAGCAGGGGATAGGTTTCGCCGAAGACCACCTTCACACCAGCATGGGCCACAAACTGGCTGTAATAGCCGGCATCGATGCCCGGTGCTCCTGCCACCACCAGCTGGTAGTCGCGGCGGTAGGGTTCGGCCGCCCGGAGCATGGCGGGCAGGTTGTCTTTGATTTCCTGCCTTCTGCTGCCGCACAGGAGCGCGATCACAGGCTTGGCGGTGTCCAGTCCACAGCGTGCGAGAAAAGCCGCCACAGGCTCTTTAAAGGCATTTCTGAAGGCATTCACTTCGCCGGCCGTGGGGTTGCCCACATAGTGTATGTGATAATGATGCTTGTTCTCGTAGAAAGGCACCTCAAAAGGCAGGATTGAAAACATCTGGCTGATGTCTCGCTTGATATTTTTGATGCGGTATTCCTTCCATGCCCATATCTTGGGCGAGATATAGTAGTAGGCGGGTATTGAGGTGTGAGCCTTGAGGTATTTGGCGATGTCGAGGTTGAACCCCGGATAATCCACCAGTATCACCACATGGGGCTGCCACGCCACGATGTCGCGCTTGCACAGGGCCATGTTGCTGAAGATGGTACGCAGGTGCATGAGCACGGGCACGAAGCCCATGTAGGCCAGTTCGCGGTAATGCTTCACGCGCTTACCGCCAACGGCAGCCATCATGTCGCCGCCGAAGAAGCGGAACTCGGCCTCGGCGTCAACCCGCTTCAAGGCCGCCATCAGGTGCGAGGCGTGCAGGTCACCGCTGGCCTCGCCCACTATGAGATAATATTTCATGCCTGCTCAAACCTCCTCGTCATTTCGTCCATGGCCTCGTGTGCGGTCACATCGATGGTGGTGGGTGTTATGGCCACATAGCCATGCTGCAAGGCCCAGTTGTCGGTGTCGCAGGCCTGCGGCTCGTCGTTGGTATATTGGCCCACCATCCAGTAATACTCGTAGCCTCTGGGGTGCATCATGCGCTCCACCTCGTTGCTCCATGTGCCATGGGCCATGCGGCACACCTTCACGCCCTTGAACTCGTCAACCACGGGGAAATTCACGTTCAGGCACACGCCCAAGGGCAGTCTGTGGCGCAGCACGTCGTCCACGATGCGGCGCACATAGGGGGTGAGCTGGCTGAAGTCGGCATCGTCGCTGTGGTCGCACAGCGAGAAGGCCACCGAGGGGATGTATTTCATGCAGCCCTCGCGGGTCACGCCCATGGTGCCCGAATAGTGCGAGTTGACCGAGGCGTTGTCGCCGTGGTTGATGCCGCCGATGACCAGGTCGGGCTTGCGGGGGCACAGTTCGCTCAACGCCAGTTTCACACAATCCACCGGAGTGCCGTTGCACGACCACACCTGCACCCCTGCACGGGGCTTGCGTGGCTTGAGCCTGAGCGGTTCGGTGGCCGAGAAGGCTGTGGCATATCCCGAACGGGCCGATTCGGGGGCGCAGACAATCACTTCGCCCATGTCGGCCACCATCTCGATGAGTTGGTTGATACCCTTGGCATGATAGCCGTCATCATTGGAAATAAGTATTAATGGCTTCATATTTTTCATAAAAATCACATTCTTTCGCCTGCAAAAGTACGAAAAAAGGTTTAATTCTACGATTTCTCACATAAAATATGTATTTTTGCAAAGCAAATTCATCGGGCAAGTATTCGTAAAGACACCCGAGCAACAGAGTATCATACTTTACAATGGGAAAAATTATCGCTTTAGCAAACCAAAAAGGAGGCGTGGGAAAGACCACCACCACCATCAATCTGGCGGCATCGCTGGCCACCTTAGAAAAGAAAATCCTCCTCATCGATGCAGACCCGCAGGCCAACGCCAGCAGCGGTCTGGGAGCCAACACCCAAGAAGTGGACTGCACGCTGTATGAATGTATCATCGACCATGCCGACGTGCACGATGCCGTATATACCACCGACATCGACGGCCTGTGCATCATACCCAGCCACATCGACCTGGTGGGCGCAGAAATCGAAATGCTCAACCTGGAACACCGCGAACAGGTCATCAAGAACCTTCTGGAGCCTATCAGAGACGACTACGACTACATCCTCATCGACTGTTCGCCCTCGCTCGGGCTCATCACGGTGAACGCCCTCACGGCAGCCGACTCGGTGATCATCCCCGTGCAATGTGAATATTTCGCCCTCGAAGGCATCAGCAAACTGCTCAACACCATCAAAATCATCAAGAGCAAGCTCAACCCCAAGCTCGAGATTGAGGGATTTCTGCTCACCATGTACGACAGTCGCCTGAAACTGGCCAACCAGATCTACGACGAGGTGAAGCGCCACTTCCAGGAACTGGTGTTCAAGACCGTCATCCAGCGCAACGTGAAGCTGAGCGAATCGCAGAGCCACGGGCTACCCGTCATCCTCTACGACGCCGATGCCATGGGCAGCAAGAACCACTTGGCACTGGCCAAGGAAATCATCAGTAAAAACGAATAACACACCACGACAATGGCTATCAAGAAAAGATACAGCAACCCCCTGGGGCGAGGGCTCGACGCACTCATCTCTACCGAGGCGGTGAGGCCACAGGGCAGCTCCACCATCAGCGAGATCTCCATCGACATGATCGAGGCCAACCCCAACCAACCCCGCAGGGAATTTGACCCCGATGCCCTGCAGGAACTTGCCAACAGCATACGCGAACTGGGCATCATACAGCCCATCACCCTCAGACAGGTGGATGACAACCGGTTCCAGATCATCGCCGGAGAGCGCAGATGGCGTGCCTCGCAACTGGCCGGACTCAAGGCCATGCCGGCATACATCCGCACCATCAAGGACGAAAACGTGATGGAAATGGCCCTGGTGGAGAACATTCAGCGGGAAGACCTCAACGCCATAGAAATAGCCCTGGCCTACGAGCACCTGATGTCGCAGCCCGGCATGACACAGGAAAAGGTGTCGGAGCGCGTGGGCAAAAGCCGCACAGCCATAGCCAATTTCCTGCGGTTGCTCAAACTGCCCGCACAGGTGCAGATGGCCCTGCAGAACAAAGAGATTGACATGGGACACGCACGGGCCTTGCTCGCCATCGACAGTCCGTCGCTGCAGATCAAGCTCTTCAACGAGATACAGAAGAACAACTACACCGTGCGCAAGGTGGAGGAAATGGTGCAGCAACTCAAAAACGGCGAGGACATCGTGAGCGGCAAGAAGAAAATCGCCGCCAAGGCACAGATGCCCGAAGAATTTGCCGCTCTCAAACAAAGACTCTCCAAATTCTTCAACTCAAACATACAACTCTCGTGTTCGGCCACCGGCAAGGGAAAAATCAGCATCCCGTTTGCCAACGAGGAAGAGCTGGCACGCATCATGAACCTGTTTGACAACTTGAAAGAAACAGCCGACGCAAGTGGAGAACAATAGCCGTAACATAGTAGTAGTCCTTTGCCGCCTGGCTCTTGCGATTGCAGGCTTGCTGACCATGCCCCAAGGCATCTGTGCACAGGCCAAGGCCACACCGCTGACGCTTGCGCCCAATGACAGCATGAGCCTGCACGCCGACAGCACGACTGCCCACGACGCATACAGCGGCATCAGCGACTCGCTCATGCGCTACAACGAGGCACTCGACTCGGCTGCACTCAACGCCACATGGGCTCCCGACACCCTGAAGCGCACCAAGCAAAAGCGCGACTGGGCCACATGGAGACCCAATCCCAAAAGGGCCATGTGGCTGGCCATCGTCATTCCGGGCGCCGGACAAATCTACAACCGCAAATACTGGAAACTGCCCATCGTGTATGGCGGATTCATCGGTTGCATGTATGCCATGAGATGGAACAACCAGATGTACAACGACTACTCACAGGCCTACATGGACCTGATGGACAACGACCCTGCCACACAGAGCTACAACCAGTTTCTGCACCTGGGCAGCACCATCACCGACGCCAACAAGGACAGATACCAGAACCTGTTCAAAAAACGCAAGGACTATTACCGCAAATACCGCGACCTGAGCATCTTCTGCATGATAGGGGTTTATGCCTTGTCCATCATCGATGCTTACGTCGATGCGTCGCTCTCTGAATTTGACATTTCAAAAGACCTGAGTCTGAAGGTGGAACCTGCCGTGATGAACAGCCGCACATCGGCCAACCCCATCAAGTCGTCGGCTCTCGGACTGCAATGCTCACTCTCGTTCTGACATGAGCCACACCAGAGACCAGGGTCCTGATCTACACATAATTTATAATAAACAAACCTGAACATCAACAATTTTATGAAGAAAAGAATATTTTTCGCCATCACCACCATGCTCTTCGGTGTCAACTGCGCGATGCAGGCCCAATACAACGAAGACGACGAGATTATCATTACCGACAGCGAGGGAAAGCAAGAGGAAATCGACCTGCCCGAATCCATGGGCGTTGAACTCGACAGTCTGCTCAACCTCTACTACTCGAAAACATACCTGCAGCCCGACGAAGACTGCAACTACCAGAACGTGAACCCCACCTACGACAAACAGGTGTATATCGACCGGCTGAAACGCCTGCCCAATGTCATGGAAATGCCCTACAACGACATCGTGCAGAAATTCATCGACCGCTATACCAACCGCCTGCGCCACTCGGTCAGCTACATGCTGGGGGCAGCCAATTTCTATGTACCCATCTTTGAGGAAGCCCTCGAAACCTACGGCCTGCCGCTCGAACTGAAATACCTGCCCGTCATCGAGTCGGCACTCAACCCCAAGGCCACATCGCGCGTGGGAGCTGCCGGTCTGTGGCAGTTCATGGTGGCCACGGGCAAGCAATATGGCCTTGAGGTGAACTCGCTCATCGACGAGCGCAGAGACCCCATCAAGTCGTCATACGCTGCCGCACGCTACCTGAAAGACCTGTACAAGATATTCGGCGACTGGAACCTGGTCATCGCCGCCTACAACTGCGGACCCGAAAACATCAACAAGGCCATTCACCGTGCCGACGGACAGGCCGACTACTGGAAAATCTATCCCTATCTGCCGCGGGAGACCCGTGGATATGTGCCCGCATTCATCGCCGCCAACTATGTGATGAACTATTACTGCGAGCACAACATCTGCCCCATGCGCACCAAACTGCCCGCCAAGACCGACACCATCATGGTGAACAAGGACGTGCACCTGAAACAGATTTCCGAAGTGTGCGGGCTCTCCATCGACGAGCTGCGCACCCTCAACCCGCAATACCGCCGCGACATCGTCAACGGTGGCAGCCGCCCGTCAATCATCCGTCTGCCCGCCAACGCCGTCAAGACCTTCATCGCCAACGAAGACTCCATATACAACTACAACAGCGACAACCTGCTGATCCGCAGGTCGCTCGTGGAAGTGGACGACACCACACCATCCACCTACGTCAGAAAGAGCAGCTCGCGCAAGAACAGCTCGGGAAGCAAAGGACGCTCAGGAAAGAAAAAACGCTCCAGCAAGGGAAAGACCATAACCATCAAGAACGGTGACACCCTCTCTGAAATTGCCGCACGCAATCACACCACCGTGAAAAAACTGCGCCAGCTCAATGGCATCAAGGGTAACAACATACGAGCAGGCAAGAAACTCAAGGTGAAATAACCCTTTGCTGGAAGGCAGAAACATACCAGGTGGGTTCTGTCAATCAGTTTTGACAGATAGAACACACCATAGACGAACCACCTTAAAAACATATATTTATGGAAGAGAAAGAACAGGCCGACATGGCCAGAGAAACAGCTGAGAACAAACTGGTGGAAGACGCTTTCAAGCATCTGCTGGACGACTATCTCGCCACACGACACCGCAAGAAGGTGGACATCATCACACGGGCGTTCAACTTTGCACGGCAGGCACACAAAGGCGTGAGACGACTCTCGGGCGAACCATACATCATGCACCCCATAGCCGTGGCACAAATCGCCTGCTCCGAAATGGGACTTGGCTCCACAAGCATCAGCGCAGCCCTGCTGCACGACGTGGTGGAGGACACCGACTATACCGTGGAGGACATCGAGAACATCTTCGGACACAAAATCGCACTCATCGTCGATGGACTCACCAAAATATCAGGTGGCATATTCGGTGAACAAGCCTCAGCACAGGCTGAAAACTTCAAGAAACTGCTGCTCACCATGAGCGACGACATACGTGTCATCCTCATCAAGATATGCGACCGACTGCACAACATGCGCACGCTCGACAGCCAGCCCGCCAACAAGCAATACAAAATTGCCGGCGAAACACTCTACATCTATGCTCCCCTGGCCAACCGACTGGGACTGAACAAGATCAAGACCGAACTGGAAAACCTGAGCTTCAAGTTTGAACACCCCGAAGAATACCGCTCCATACAGGAAAAACTGGCCGACACACAGGCATCGCGCGATGAACTCTTCGCCGACTTTACAGCCCCGATACGTCAGGCACTCGACAAGATGGGACTGGAATACGACATCAAGGCAAGGGTGAAAAGCCCCTACTCCATCTGGAACAAGATGCAAAACAAGCATGTCAACTTCGACCAGATATACGACATCCTCGCCGTGCGTATCATCTTCAAGCCCAAAAAGCGCGAGGAAGAGGTCAACGAATGTTTCAACATCTATGTGGCCATCAACCAGATATACAAGTCGCACCCCGACCGCCTGCGCGACTGGGTGAGCCATCCCAAAGCCAACGGCTACCAGGCCCTGCACGTCACCCTCATGAGCAAACAGGGACGATGGATAGAGGTGCAGATACGCTCCGACCACATGAACGAGGTGGCCGAACAGGGATTTGCCGCACATTGGAAATACAAGTCGGGCGACGAGATTACCGAAGACGAGGGCGAACTGAACAACTGGCTCAGCACCATCAAGGAGATTCTCGACGACCCGCAGCCCGATGCCATGGACTTTCTCGACGCCATCAAGCTCAACCTCTTCGCCTCGGAAATCTTCGTGTTCACCCCTAAAGGCGAAATCAAGACCCTCCCTGCAGGATGTACCGCCCTCGACTTCGCCTTCCAGATACACACTTTTCTGGGCAGCCATTGCATCGGCGCAAAGGTCAATCACAAGCTCGTGCCCCTCAGCCACCGACTGCAAAGCGGCGACCAGGTGGAAATCCTCACCTCCAACTCGCAACGTGTACAGCCTTCATGGCTCAACTTTGCCTCAACAGCCAAGGCCAAGGCCAAGATACAGGCCAGCCTGAGAAGAGAGGCAAGAGAGATACAGAAGAAAGGCGAGGAGATTCTCACCGAATTTCTCAACAAGCACTCGCTCGAACTCACTTCGTCAACCCTCGACAGACTCTGCGAACTGCACGAAGAGCCCAAGCACGAGGACTTGCTCAAATCGCTGGGCAGGCAGACCATCATCCTGGGCGAGAAAGACATCGACGAGCTCAACGGAAAGAAAAAGAGCAACAACAACCGCACATGGCGCAAATTCGTGCCTTTCCTGGGCAAGGACAAAAAGAAAAACACCCCCGACCCCACCAGCAACTACTTTGTCGTGGGCAAGGACTTTAACCGCAAGAAACCCATCTACATTACCGACGACAACATATCTCAATACATCTTCCCCAGCTGCTGCCATCCCATTCCCGGTGACGATGCGCTCGGATTCATCGACGGCAAGAACCGCATAGAGATACACCAGCGCTCATGCCCCGTGGCCACAAGGCTCAAGTCGAGCTACGGCAACCGCATCCTCGACGCCAAATGGAACATGCACAAGAAACTGTTGTTCGATGCAGTCATCGAGGTGAACGGTACCGACCGCATAGGCCTGCTCAACGAGGTGACCAAGGTGATTTCGGAAGAGCTCAACGTGAATATCCACAAAATCACGCTCTCATGCGAGGAAGGCATATTCAGCGGCTCGCTGAAATTGCGTGTGCACGACCGCGACGACATGAAGAACATCATCAATAAGCTGAAGAAAATCGAAGGTCTATATGACGTCAACCAAATCGTGTGAGAAACAACGACATACTATCTACAAACAAGCCTTATAAACATTACACATCATGAAACAAACCATCATCACGTTGCTGGCCTTGTGTACATGGCTGACAGGCCACGCTGCCAATCCCTACGACAACCCCGACACCCTGTTTGTGGCCAGAGACGGCACAGGAGAGTTCCGCACCATCGGCGAGGCCGTTGAAGTGTGCCGCGCCTTCATGGAATACCACAAGGTGATTTTCGTGAAAAAGGGCGTTTACAAGGAGAAACTCATCATCCCCTCAAGTCTCACCAACATCGAGATATGCGGCGAAGACCCCGAGCACACCATCATCACCTACGACGACCATGCCAACGTGCGTCTGCCCGAAACAGGCAAACCCATGGGCACATTCCGCACCTATACGGTCAAGGTGGAGGGGTGCGACATCACCTTCAAGAACATCACCATCGAAAACAACGCCGCCCGACTGGGACAGGCTGTGGCCTTGCACACCGAGGGCGACCGGCTGCTGTTCGTCAACTGCCGTTTCCTGGGCAACCAGGACACCATCTACACCGGCATGGCCAACACCCGCCTGCTGTTTATCGACTGCTATATCGAGGGCACCACCGACTTCATCTTCGGCCCTTCCACCGCATGGTTTGAACGCTGCACCATCCACAGCAAAATCAACTCATACATCACAGCGGCCTCAACCCCGCAGGATGCCGAGTGGGGCTACATCTTCAACCGCTGCAACCTGACTGCTGCCTCCGGCGTGGACAAGGTGTATCTGGGACGCCCCTGGCGACGCTTTGCCCATACCCTGTTCATGAACTGCAACATGGGCAGCCACATTCTGCCCGTGGGTTGGCACAACTGGGGAAAGGAAGACAACGAGCAGACCACCCGCTACGCCGAATACAACAACCATGGCGAGGGTGCTGCCACCGGCAGCCGTGCCCCATGGAGCCGTCAGCTCAACAAGAAAGAGGCCTCCCGTGTGACCATAGAAAACGTGTTCAGCCGCAACGACCGCTGGAACATCAACCTGTAGTTTCGTGGCATAGCCCCATCCGTCGGCTGTTTTGCAACCTTGCACCCGAGAACGAGCGGTGTCAGTCATGAAGTCGGAACGCGACTTGCATGACTGACACCGATATTTTTTCTCAACGTCAAAGAGAATACAAATTGATGCACAACAGCGGCAATAGCGATGGTCAAGACACCTCTGCACTCCCCCTACACAACAGTCTCCTGTGAGTAAATCCACGTCTCGCCCTATCAGAACAAAGGCGATGGATGCTTGAGTGAAACCCCATTTGTCACTCCAGGTAATCGAGCTGTTTCTTGAGTTCCTGCAAGCCGTCGCGCACCTTGATGAGACGCTCCATGATGCGCGAATTGTCGTCAACGGCCTGTTTGTTCTCACGCAACATCTTGCGCGCAGCCGAGAGCTTGAAGCCCCTCACCTTGACGAGATTATACACAGCCTTCACATTCTCGATGTCGGCCTCGGTATATTGGCGCACATTGTTGCCCGTGGTCTTAGGCTTGATCATCGGTATCTCCTTCTCCCAAAACCTGAGCATGCTCTCCGACACGTTGAGCATGGAGGCCACCTCCTTGATGGAATAGTATAATTTCAAATTCTTGTCTGTATTCAGTACCATGATGCTGTCCTCTGATGATGTTTCGACCACAAAGTTAATAACTTTATTTGAAATAAGAACATTTCATTCGTTTATTACAGATTTTTTCAGTAATTTTGCTGCCCAATAGCAAAAAAGGATAAAAGAATTTGAGAAAAAGGATAAAACAATGATGACAGCCAACGAAATACGCGAATCGTTCAAGGCGTTCTTTGCAGACAAAGGACACCAGATCGTGCCATCGGCACCCATGGTAATCAAAGACGACCCCACGCTGATGTTCACCAACGCCGGAATGAACCAGTGGAAGGACGTGATACTCGGCACTCGCGACCCTGAGCCACGACGCAGGGCCGACTCTCAGAAATGCTTGCGCGTAAGCGGAAAGCACAACGACCTGGAAGAGGTGGGTCACGACACCTACCACCACACCATGTTTGAAATGTTGGGCAACTGGAGCTTCGGCGACTACTTCAAAGAGGGAGCCATCGACTATGCCTGGGAATACCTGGTGGATGTGCTGCACCTGAATCCCGACGACCTGTATGTGACCGTGTTTGAAGGTTCCGAAGAGGATAACCTGCAACGCGATGAAGAGGCGGCGAAATTCTGGCTGAAGCATGTGCCCGCCGACCATATCATCAATGGCAACAAGCACGACAACTTCTGGGAAATGGGCGAAACGGGTCCTTGCGGTCCCTGCTCAGAAATCCACCTCGACTCGCGTACCGCTGATGAAAAGGCCAAGACTCCCGGCAGGGAACTGGTGAACAAGGACGACCCACAGGTGATTGAAATATGGAACATCGTGTTCATGCAATTCAACCGCAAGGCCGACGGATCGCTCGAACAGCTGCCCATGCAGGTTATCGACACAGGTATGGGATTTGAGCGTCTGGTTCGCGCCCTGCAAGACAAACACTCCAACTACGACACCGACATCTTCCAGCCTGTCATCAAGGAAATATCACGCCTCTCGGGCTTGCAGTATGGCAAGGACGAGAAGGTCGATGTAGCCATGCGCGTGGTGGCCGACCACCTGCGTGCCGTGGCATTCTCCATCGCCGACGGACAGCTTCCCGGCAACGCCAAGGCGGGCTATGTCATCAGGCGCATCCTGCGCCGCGCCGTGCGCTATGCCTACACCTTCCTGGGACAGAAAGAGGCATTCCTCTACCGACTGATGCCCACGCTGATCAACGAGATGGGTGGTGCATATCCCGAACTTCCAGCCCAGCGTGAACTCATCATGAAAGTGATGAAAGAGGAAGAAGATGCTTTCCTGCGTACCTTGTCCAACGGCATCAACCTGTTGGCACAGGCCATGGAAGAGACGAAAAAGGCTGGCAAGACCGAACTGGACGGCGTGCAGGCTTTCAAACTCTTCGACACCTATGGTTTCCCGCTTGACCTGACAGAACTGATTTGCCGCGAGAACGGACTGACCGTTGACGAGAAACAGTTTGATGAAGAAATGCAGAAGCAGAAGGCAAGAGCACGCAACGCCGCCGTGGTGGAAAACAGCGACTGGGTAGAACTGGCACAGGGCGAACAACAGTTTGTGGGCTACGACTACACGGAATACGAGTGCCATATACTGCGCTACCGCAAAGTGACACAGAAGAAGAACACCTTCTACGAGCTGGTGCTCGACCACACCCCGTTCTACGGAGAGATGGGTGGACAGGTAGGCGACAAGGGTGTGCTGGTGAGCGAAAACGAAACAGTAGACATCATCGACACCAAACGCGAGAACGGACAGTCGGTACACATCGTGAAAGAACTGCCCAAAGACCTCAACGCCGACTTCATGGCTTGCGTGGATACAGACAAACGTGAAGGCAGCGCCGACAACCACACGGCTACCCACCTGCTCGACTATGCCTTGAAACAGGTGTTGGGCGACCATGTGGAACAGAAGGGCTCATTCGTGTCTGACGACACCCTGCGCTTCGACTTCTCCCACTTCCAGAAGATGACCGATGAAGAAATCAGAGCCACAGAACGACTGGTGAACGACATGATACGCCAGGACATCCATCTCGACGAGCATCGCGACATTCCTATCGAAGAGGCCAAGAAGCTGGGTGCCATCGCACTCTTTGGAGAGAAATACGGCGACAAGGTGAGGGTGGTACAGTTTGGCCCGAGCATCGAGTTCTGCGGCGGTATCCATGCCGCTTCTACAGGGCACATCGGCATGTTCAAGATTGTGAGCGAAAGCAGCGTGGCTGCCGGCATACGCCGTATTGAAGCCAAGACCGGCAAGGCCTGCGAGGAGATGCTCTACAGCCTTGAAGACACCATCAACGCCATCAAAGGACTCTTCAACAACGCCAAAGACCTGAAGGCCGTCATCGCCAAATACATCGACGAGCACGACACGATGAAGAAAAGCATCGAGAAATTCCAGGCTGAGGCGGTGGAACGCATCAAGGACAAACTGTTGCAGAACGCCCAGAACAAAAACGGCGTGACCGTGATTACCGCCGTGATGCCCATGAAGCAGGAGGCAGCCAAAGACCTCGTGTTCAAAATCAAGGCCGCATGCCCCGAACATCTGCTCTGCGTCATCGGCTCTCACTATGACAACCGCCCCACGCTGAGCGTGATGATGAGCGACGACATGGTGGCCGACCATCAGCTGAACGCCGGACAAATGGTGCGCGAGGCCGCCAAACTCATCAAAGGTGGTGGTGGAGGACAGCCTCATTTTGCCACAGCCGGAGGCAAAGATGTCGATGGACTGTCTGCAGCCGTTGACAAGGTGGTGCAGCTGGCACAGCTTTGATGACAGAACATATCGCAACTGCAAAACCATAAGACCATGCCAAGACCCGGGGACACACCCTGGGTCTTGGCTTTTTTATTTACCGAAAAAGCACAAAAACAAACCAATCAATCACCAGATACAGCATGACATGCCATTTCAGCAAAATACGCATTTGCACAGCAAAGTTTTTTCAAGTATCTTTGCAACGTAGAAAAGATAAAAATCACACAAACAAACAAGACAGAGCAATGAGAAAACGCAACTATAATTTGCTGTCCATGGAAAAAACCGACTTGGCTATAGGAGAGCTGATAAGGAAAAAGCTCAAGGAGAGTGGACATACGGTGGTATGGTTTGCAAACACCTTGCAATGTAGCAGAACAAATATCTACAAGATGTTCAAGAAGAAAACCATTGAGACTGATGAATTGTTTGTCATCTGCGAGATTTTGGGATATGACTTCTTCAAATTGTACAGCAAAGAACTGCAAAAAAGGACAAAGAAATAAGATTCTTAAACAATACATATAACACCAACACAGGCTGGTCCGACTTGATGAAAAAAAATTGACGATGGATGCAAAGCATCTTCATCGTCAATTTCTTTTTTTATGGATTCTATTAACCAACTCAACGAGATGACAGCCTCAAACAATCAACCTACGTTAGTAATTGACAGAACCCACCCTACAACATCAGTCTCTCTTGTCGGATATAGCCTGCATAATCTGGGCCTCTATCTCATCACAGAGTTCAGGATTATCCTTGAGCAGATTCTTGGTGGCATCGCGCCCCTGTGCCAGTTTGCTGCCCTGATAGGAGAACCAAGAGCCACTCTTCTGCACGATACCATATTCCACGCCAAGGTCAACCAGTTCGCCCACCTTGGATATACCCTCACCAAAGGTGATTTCAAATTCGGCCTTGCGGAATGGGGGTGCCACCTTGTTTTTCACCACCTTTACGCGCACCTGGTTGCCTATGACATTCTCACCATCCTTGATAGAGGTGACACGACGGATGTCAAGGCGCACGCTTGAATAGAATTTCAAGGCATTACCACCCGTGGTGGTTTCCGGATTGCCAAACATCACGCCAATCTTCTCGCGCAGCTGGTTGATGAAGATACATGTGGTGTTGGTCTTGCTGATGGTCGAAGTAAGCTTGCGCAACGCCTGGCTCATGAGTCTGGCCTGCAGACCCACCTTGTTGTCGCCCATGTCGCCCTCAATCTCAGCCTTGGGGGTGAGAGCTGCCACAGAGTCAACCACGATGATGTCGATGGCCGACGAACGTATCAGCTGGTCGGCAATCTCAAGAGCCTGCTCGCCGTTGTCGGGCTGTGAGATGAACAAGTTGTCGATATCCACACCAAGTTTCTTTGCATAGAAACGGTCGAAAGCATGTTCCGCATCAATAAAGGCAGCTATGCCTCCGGCTTTCTGCGCCTCGGCAATGGCATGGATGGCCAGAGTGGTCTTACCGCTGCTCTCAGGACCAAAAATCTCGATGATGCGTCCACGCGGATAGCCACCCACACCAAGGGCGGCATTCAGTCCGATACTTCCGGTGGGTATCACGTCCACCTGTTCCACATTTTCATTGCCCAACTTCATGATTGAACCTTTGCCAAAATCCTTCTCTATCTTGGCCATGGCAGCCTGGAGAGCCTTGAGCTTGGATTCCTGAACATTCTCTGCTGCCGTATCTTTTTCTTTTGCCATAAATGCTGTCTTTTATAATTCCAAATCACCGTCAAACACTTCGTGCCAAGGCAGTCCGTGGATATTGAGTTGCTCCATGAATGGATCGGGGTCGAAGTCTTCCACATTCCATACACCTGGCTTGCGCCACAGGCCCTTGAAGAACATCATGGCACCAATCATGGCAGGCACACCTGTGGTATAGCTTACGCCCTGCATGCCAGTTTCCTGATAGGCAGCCTGGTGAGAGCAGTTGTTATATACATAATAGGTGCGTTTCTTGCCGTCCTTCACACCACTGATGCGGCAACCGATGCTGGTTTCGCCGTCATAGTTTTCACCCAGGTCCTGAGGGTTGGGCAACACAGCCTTCAAGAACTGCAAGGGCACGATGTTCACCTTCACCTTCTTGCCTGAGCCGTCGGCCAGCGGAGCCTCATATTCAATTTCGTCGATACGCGACATGCCCAGATTCTGAATCACGTCGAGATAGGTGAGATACTGCTGTCCGAAAGTCATCCAGAAGCGTGCCTGGCGAATGGTGGGATAGTTCTTCACCAGACTCTCCAGCTCTTCGTGGTGCATCAGGTAGCTCTCGCGCGGTCCGATGTTGGGATAGGTCAGCGGCTTATGGATTTCCAGCGGTTCAGTCTCGATCCATTCGCCGTCCTTGTAATAAAGTCCCTTTTGGGTAATCTCGCGGATATTGATTTCGGGGTTGAAGTTGGTGGCAAATGCCTTGTGGTGGTTGCCTGCATTACAGTCAACGATGTCGAGCGTGTGTATCTCGTCGAAATGATGCTTGGCTGCGTATGCGGTATAGATGCCGCTCACACCTGGGTCGAAACCGCAACCGAGTATGGCGGTAAGCCCAGCCTGTTCAAACTTCTCTTTATAAGCCCATTGCCAGCTGTATTCAAAGTGAGCCTCATCCTTGGGTTCATAGTTGGCGGTGTCGAGATAGTTGACGCCGCAGGCCAGACAAGCCTCCATGATGGTAAGGTCTTGGTAAGGCAAAGCCAGGTTGATGACCAGTTCGGGCTTGTAGTCGTTAAACAGCGCCTTGAGCTGTTCCACATCATCAGCATCCACCTGTGCTGTTTTGATGGCAGGATTGCCGATGGCCTTTACAATCTGGTCGCACTTTTCCTTACGGCGGCTTGCAATCATAAACTCAGTAAAAATGTCAGGGTTCTGCGCAATCTTGAACGCAGCAACCGTTGCGACGCCTCCGGCGCCAATCATCAATACTTTTCCCATTTTATTCTGTTTGTTGTTATTCTTTTATTTCGTCAGCTTTTATTCCCAAGGCACTCATCAGCGAATAGCCAAGGATTTCCTGTCTGAAATTGCCGCCAGTCAGCGGCTGCATGGCAAAGAGTGTCACCCGCTTGTCGTCGTCGACATGGCGCAAGGCATGGCGCAGCATATCATAACATTTGTCCACGTCGGGAACAACCATCACCCGCTTCACCTCCTTCTGGTTGCATACCAACGACACCACGTCAACAAGGAATTCCTCCTTGCTCACCAACGACTCTACGGGATAGGCGCCAAAGACAAATTCTCCCAGGTTACCCTGGAAGGCCTTACCTTCAAGTTGTGTACTATAGTCTGCCGGGGTGAAGTTCTCCATGGCTCGTTTGCCCTTGGCATGCAGCAACACCACCTGTGTCTCGTGGTCGCCTTGTCGCAATCCGCCATCAAGAGCCACACATTCCACCCATCTGGCCATATCGGCAGGCGGAATGCGGCGCCCTATCATACGCTCAAAGTTGACGATGAGGTTGAATGCCACGCTGTCCACATAATCTGCGTCAACGACAATCACATTCTCACTCCAACGTACATTTTCCAACAGTTCATTTTTCATGATTGCAAAGATAGTGCAATTGGGTGAAATAACAAAAGAAAACCCGTTTTATTTTGTATTTCCTGCCCAGCCCAACTTGTTGCCTTCTTGTATTTTCCACATTATTATATATAATAAAGGGAGATGATATAAAGAAACGACCGAAGGAAATATCAAAT
>SFEK01000036.1 GCA_004557285.1 Bacteroidales bacterium
GGTCCCCGTGGCTTGATGCCTAACCCCAAGAGCGGTACTGTTACTATGGACGTTGCTAAGGCGGTTAAAGAGGTTAAACAAGGTAAGATCGACTTCAAGGTTGACAAGACTGGTATCATCCATGCTTCAATCGGCAAGGTTTCTTTCTCTCCTGAGAAGATTTTCCAGAATGCCAAGGAGTTTATCGCTACTGTTATCAAGCTCAAACCTTCTGCTGCTAAAGGTACATACATCAAGAGTATCTATATTTCTAGCACGATGAGTAAGGGTATCAAAATTGATCCTAAATCAGTTGAATAACTCTAAAAGTTTTGTACGATGAGGAAAGAAGTAAAAGATACTATCATAGTTGAACTTGGACAACTGCTCAAGGATTATGCACACTTCTATCTGGTTGACGTTACCGGATTGAATGCTGGCGCAACAAGCGCACTCCGCCGCAAGTGTTTCAAGCAGGAAGTTAAGATGGTTGTTGTGAAGAACACACTTCTTCACAAGGCACTCGAAGCTTCGGATGTAGATTTCGAGCCTTTATACAGCTCACTGAAAGGCAATACTGCAGTATTCTTCTGTAACACTGCCAACGTTCCCGCCAAGTTGCTGAAGGAATATACCAAAGAGGGTGTTCCCGCATTGAAGGCAGCTTATGCTGAGGATTGTCTCTATGTTGGTGCTGACAAACTGGAAGAACTTGCAGCTCTCAAGAGCAAGAACGAACTTATCGCAGACATTGTGGCTTTGCTCCAGTCTCCCGCGAAGAACGTTGTTTCTGCTCTTCAGTCAGGCGCAAACACCATCCATGGTGTGCTCAAGACCTTGGGCGAGCGTCCTGAGTAATTTAACCCCAAACAATTTTAAAACAAAAACATTAAAAAATTAGAATAAAATGGCAGATATTAAAGCTATTGCTGAAGAATTGGTAAATTTGACAGTTAAAGAAGTAAACGAGTTGGCAACAGTCCTGAAGGACGAGTATGGAATTGAGCCTGCTGCTGCTGCTGTTGCAGTTGCTGCTGGTCCTGCTGCAGGTGCTGCTGCAGCCGCTGAGGAGAAGACATCTTTCGATGTAGTTCTCGCTGAAGTTGGTGGCGCTAAACTGCAGGTTGTAAAGGCCGTTAAGGAAGCTTGTGGTCTTGGTCTGAAAGAGGCTAAGGAACTGGTTGACGGTGCTCCTTCTACTCTGAAGGAAGGTCTTTCTAAGGACGAGGCTGAGAACCTTAAGAAGGCTATCGAAGAAGCCGGTGCTAAGGTTGAGCTCAAATAATTGAGTTGACGATATAACTATTGGGTTAAGATTCTTCCAGTCGAAGAGTCTTAACCTTTTTGTGTCTTTTATACCAAAGTCAACCACCGCTTTTGGTATGGGTCGTGTGATGCAAGGTTGCATGACTGTTGTTTGAGGTGGCATTTATAACGGTAACAAAAATCTGTAATGGCTTCAAAAATTGTTGATAACAGAGTGAATTTTGCCAGCGTGAAAAATCCGATGCCCTATCCGGATTTTCTCGATGTGCAGTTAAAGTCTTTCAGAGACTTCTTACAGTTGGACACTCCGCCTGAAGAACGCAAGAATGACGGTTTGTATAAGGTGTTCGCCGAGAACTTCCCTATCACCGATACACGTAATAATTTCGTCCTTGAGTTCTTGGATTACTATATAGACCCGCCCCGTTACACCATCGACGAGTGTCTGGAGCGTGGACTCACTTATAGTGTACCCTTGAAGGCTAAGATGAAACTTTATTGTACTGACCCCGACCATACCGACTTTGAAGAAATCATTCAGGATGTGTTCTTGGGCACTATCCCTTATATGACGGACAACGGTACCTTTATCATCAACGGTGCCGAGCGTGTGGTCGTTTCTCAGTTGCACAGGTCACCCGGCGTGTTCTTTGGCCAGGGTGTACATGCCAATGGCACCGTGCTCTATTCTGCGCGTATCATTCCCTTCAAGGGCTCGTGGATAGAGTTCGCCACTGACATCAACAATGTGATGTATGCCTATATCGACAGAAAGAAAAAGTTGCCCGTTACCACGCTGCTCCGTGCCATCGGTTTTGAAACCGACAAGGACATTCTGCAGATTTTCGACCTCGCTGAAGAGGTGAAGGTGAACAAGAAGAGCCTGAAAGAAGCCATAGGACGCAAACTTGCCGCAAGGGTATTGAAAAGCTGGAATGAGGACTTCGTGGATGAGGATACAGGCGAAGTGGTTTCCATCGAACGTAACGAGGTCATCATGGAGCGTGAGACCGAAATCACAGCCGATAACATCGAAGAGATTCTCGACAGCGGCGCATCAACCATTCTGGTGCATAAGGACGTTGATGCAGCAGGCAAGTATTCGATCATCTTCAATACTTTGAACAAGGATGCCAGCAACTCTGAAAAAGAGGCTGTGCTTTACATATACCGTCAGCTGAGAAACGCTGACCCCGCCGATGATGCCAGTGCACGCGAAGTCATCCAGAACCTGTTCTTCTCTGACAAGCGTTACGACCTGGGTGACGTCGGCCGTTACCGTATCAACAAGAAACTTGGTCTTGACACCGACATGGATGTGCGTATCTTGACCAAGGAAGACATCATAGAGATTATCAAATATCTCATACAGCTGGTCAACTCAAATGCTACCGTGGATGACATCGACCACTTGAGCAACCGTCGTGTTCGTACCGTGGGCGAGCAGTTGAGCAACCAGTTCTCTATCGGTTTGGCACGTATGAGTCGCACCATTCGCGAGCGTATGAATGTACGCGACAACGAGGTGTTCACTCCTACTGACCTGATCAATGCCAAAACCATCTCAAGCGTCATCAACTCGTTCTTTGGTACCAATCCATTGTCGCAGTTCATGGACCAGACCAACCCGCTTGCTGAGGTGACACACAAGCGTCGTCTCTCTGCCCTCGGTCCTGGTGGTCTTTCTCGTGAGCGTGCAGGTTTCGAGGTGCGTGACGTGCATTATACACACTATGGACGTCTGTGTCCTATCGAGAGTCCTGAAGGTCCTAACATCGGTTTGATTTCATCTCTCTGTGTATATGCCAAAATCAATGAGCTCGGATTTATCGAGACTCCTTACCGCAGGGTGAAGGATGGTACTGTTGACCTTGACAATGCTGACATCGTATATCTGACGGCTGAGGAGGAGGAAGACCATATCATCGGTCAGGGTAATGCCCCGCTTAACGACGACGGCACATTTATCCGCGATGTGGTGAAATGTCGCCAGGATGCTGACTTCCCCGTTGTACCTCCTGCTGAGGTTGACTTGATGGATGTGTCTCCGCAGCAGATTGCTTCGATTGCCGCTGGCCTCATCCCGTTCCTTGAGCACGATGATGCTCACCGTGCGTTGATGGGTAGTAACATGATGCGCCAGGCTGTTCCGTTGCTTCACAACGAGGCTCCTATTGTAGGTACCGGCATCGAGAAGAAGGTTTGTGTAGATTCGCGTACCATGGTGACTGCCGAGGGAGAGGGTGTGATTGAATATGTGGATGCCACAACCATACGTATCCTTTACGACAGAACCGAGGACGAAGAATTTGTAAGTTTCGAGCCAGCATTGAAGGAATATCGTATTCCCAAGTTCCGCCGTACCAACCAGAACATGACCATCGACCTGCGTCCTATCTGCAACAAGGGACAGCGCGTGAAGAAGGGTGATATCCTTACCGAAGGTTATGCTACTGAAGACGGTGAACTGGCATTGGGCCGAAACCTCCTGGTGGCTTATATGCCTTGGAAGGGTTACAACTATGAGGATGCCATCGTGCTCAACGAGCGCGTGGTGCGTGAAGATATCCTCACCTCTGTTCATGTTGACGAGTATTCTCTCGATGTGCGCGAAACCAAACGAGGCATGGAAGAGTTTACCAGCGACATTCCCAATGTGAGCGAAGAGGCTACCAAAGACCTCGACGACAACGGTATCATCCGTGTTGGTGCAAGGGTTGAACCAGGCGACATCCTTATCGGTAAGATTTCGCCCAAGGGCGAGAGCGATCCTTCGCCTGAGGAGAAACTGCTGCGTGCCATCTTCGGCGACAAGGCCGGTGACGTGAAAGACTCTTCATTGAAGGCCAATCCTTCGTTGACAGGTGTTGTCATCGACAAGAAACTCTTCTCACGTGCCGTGAAGACCCGTGCCTCAAAGCAGCAGGACAAGGTGATTCTTGCCAAGATTGACGAGGAATATGCAGCCAAGATTGACGACCTGAAAGACATCCTGGTGGACAAGCTCCTCGTGCTTACCAATGACAAGGTGTCAATGGGCATCAAAGACTATTCAGGTGCCGAAATCATCACCAAGGGCAGCAAGTTTACCACCACACAACTCAAGAATCTTGAATATGACGGAATCCAGTCGAACAACTGGACCGACGATGAACATACCAACGAGCTGATACAAAAGCTCATCATGAACTTCATCAAGAAGTACAAGCTGCTTGATGCAGAACTGAAACGCCGCAAGTTTGCCATCACCATTGGCGATGAACTGCCCTCAGGCATCCTTCAGATGGCCAAGGTTTATGTGGCCAAGAAACGTAAGATTGGTGTGGGTGACAAGTTGGCGGGTCGTCACGGTAACAAGGGTATCGTGTCGAAGATTGTCCGTCAGGAGGATATGCCGTTCCTGGAGGATGGACGTCCTGTAGATTTGGTACTTAACCCGTTGGGTGTGCCATCACGTATGAACCTCGGTCAGATTTTCGAGGCTATCCTTGGTGCTGCCGGCAAGCGTCTCGGCGTGAAGTTTGCCACACCGATTTTCGACGGTGCCAAACTCGAAGACCTGCAGGAGTGGACAGACAAGGCTGGTTTGCCACGACTCTGCTCTACCCACCTGTTTGATGGTGAGACGGGCGAAATGTTCGACCAGCCGGCCACTGTGGGTATCACCTACTTCTTGAAGTTGGGCCACATGGTTGAAGACAAGATGCATGCTCGTAGCATAGGTCCGTATTCTCTGATTACCCAGCAACCACTTGGTGGTAAGGCTCAATTTGGTGGCCAGCGTTTCGGAGAGATGGAAGTCTGGGCCTTGGAGGCATTCGGTGCCAGCCATGTGCTTCAGGAAATCTTGACCATCAAGTCTGACGACGTGGTTGGCCGTTCCAAAGCATACGAGGCTATTGTCAAGGGAGAACCAATGCCGACACCTGGTATTCCGGAGTCGCTCAATGTGCTGCTGCACGAGCTCCGCGGACTTGGTCTTAGCGTAACCCTTGATTAATTTTCCACTCTTTACACATAACAAATAGAACAAAGAATTATGGCTTTCAAGAAAGATTCAAAGATAAAGAGTAATTTTACGAAGATTACTATCGGCCTTGCATCCCCCGAAGAAATCCTCGAAAGTTCATTCGGCGAGGTGACCAAGCCGGAGACCATCAACTATCGCACCTACAAGCCTGAGCGCGACGGTCTCTTCTGTGAGCGTATCTTCGGTCCTACCAAGGATTATGAGTGTGCTTGTGGCAAATACAAGCGCATCAGATATAAAGGCATCGTCTGCGACCGTTGTGGCGTGGAGGTGACTGAGAAAAAAGTTCGTCGTGAGCGTACCGGACACATAGAACTGGTAGTTCCTGTGGCCCATATCTGGTACTTCCGTTCTCTGCCCAACAAGATTGGTTATCTGTTGGGTATTCCGACAAAGAAGCTCGACTCTGTTATCTATTACGAAAGATACATTGTCATTCAGCCGGGTATTGTTGAGGGCAGAAAAAATGCCGAAGGTGAAGAACTCAACGGTTCACACCGTATGGACTTGCTGACAGAGGATGAGTACATGGAAATCGTGGAAAGTCTGCCCGATGACAACGAGTACCTCGATGATGCCGACCCCAACAAGTTTGTGGCCAAGATGGGTGCAGAAGCCATTTATGACCTGCTGCTCAACATCGACCTCGACTCTCTTTCTTACGAACTGCGTGACCGTGCCAACAGCGATTCGTCGCAGCAGCGCAAGACTGAGGCGTTGAAGCGTCTGCAGGTGGTAGAGGCTTTCCGTACCAGTCGTGAAATCAATAAGCCGGAGTGGATGGTGATGAAAATCATTCCTGTCACTCCACCCGAACTTCGTCCGTTGGTACCGCTGGATGGTGGCCGTTTTGCCACTTCTGACCTGAACGACCTCTACCGTCGTGTCATTATCCGTAACAACCGTCTGAAGCGTCTGATGGAAATCAAGGCCCCTGAGGTTATTCTCCGCAACGAGAAGCGTATGTTGCAGGAGGCTGTAGATAGCCTGTTCGACAACTCACGCAAGAGTAGTGCCGTGAAGAGTGATTCCAACCGTCCGCTCAAGTCACTTTCTGATTCTCTGAAAGGTAAGCAGGGTCGTTTCCGCCAGAACCTTCTGGGTAAGCGTGTCGATTATTCAGCACGTTCGGTAATCGTTGTAGGTCCTGAACTGAAGATGGGTGAGTGTGGTCTTCCTAAACTGATGGCTGCAGAGCTTTACAAGCCATTCATCATCCGCAAGCTTATCGAGCGCGGCATTGTGAAGACTGTCAAGAGTGCCAAGAAGATTGTTGACCGCCGTGAACCTGTGATTTGGGATATTCTTGAGAATGTCATGAAGGGACACCCTGTGCTCCTCAACCGTGCTCCTACACTTCACCGTCTTGGTATTCAGGCTTTCCAGCCTAAGCTGATTGAAGGAAAAGCTATCCAGCTTCATCCATTGGCTTGTACCGCATTCAACGCAGACTTCGACGGTGACCAGATGGCTGTTCACCTTCCTTTGAGCAATGAGGCCGTGCTTGAGGCACAGATTCTGATGCTTCAGAGCCATAACATTCTTAACCCTGCCAATGGTGCACCTATTACCGTGCCTTCGCAGGATATGGTGCTCGGTCTTTACTATATTACAAAGATTCGTCCCGGTGCAAAGGGTGAAGGACTCATGTTCTATGGTCCTGAAGAAGCCATTATTGCACACAATGAAGGCAAGTGCGACCTCCATGCTTTGGTCAAGGTGATAGTCAAAGATCTCGATGAGCAGGGCTGTCTCGTTGACAAGATGGTGGAAACCTCTGTAGGTCGTGTCATCGTCAATGGCATAATTCCTGAGGAAATCGGATTTGTAAACAAGATTATATCCAAGAAAAGCTTGCGCGACATCATCGCCGAAGTGATCAAAGCTGTAGGTTTTGCCCGTGCCTGCGAGTTCCTCGACGGTATCAAGAACCTTGGTTACCGCATGGCATATCTTGCAGGTCTTTCTTTCAACCTCGATGACATCATTATTCCTAAGGAGAAGGTTGACTTGGTGGCAAGAGGTAATGACGAAATCCGTCAGATTACCGATAACTACAATATGGGTTTCATCACCGACAACGAGCGTTACAACCAGGTTATTGATGCCTGGACCCATGTCAACAACGAATTGGGTGATGTGCTGATGAAGGAGATGACCGAGGCCGACCAGGGTTTCAATGCCGTTTACATGATGCTCGACTCTGGTGCCCGTGGTTCTAAAGACCAGATTCGCCAGTTGGCAGGTATGCGTGGTCTGATGGCCAAGCCCCAGAAGGCCGGTGCAGAAGGTGCACAGATCATTGAGAACCCGATTCTGTCCAACTTCAAGGAAGGAATGAGCGTGTTGGAGTACTTCATCTCTACCCACGGTGCCCGTAAGGGTCTTGCCGACACTGCGATGAAGACTGCTGATGCTGGTTATCTTACACGTCGTCTTGTTGACGTATCGCACGATGTGATCATCAATGAAGAAGACTGTGGCACGCTTCGTGGCCTGGTCTGCACAGCCTTGAAGAACGGTGATGAGGTCATCTCTTCACTTTATGAACGTATTCTTGGTCGTGTGTCAGTACATGATATTATCCATCCTACAACTGGTGAGCTGATTGTAGCAGCCGGTGAGGAGATTACTGAGCCTATCGCACAAATCATCGAAGACAGTCCTATAGAGAGTGTCGAAATACGTTCGGTGCTTACTTGTGAAAGCAAGAAAGGTGTCTGCATGAAATGTTATGGCCGCAACCTGGCTACCAGTAGAATGGTACAGAAAGGCGAGGCTGTGGGTGTGATTGCTGCACAGGCTATCGGTGAGCCTGGTACTCAGCTTACTCTGCGTACCTTCCACGCTGGTGGTGTGGCTGCCAATGCAGCCGCCAATGCTTCAATCATGGCCAAGAACGACAGTCGTATTGAGTTCGACGAGTTGCGCACTGTTCCATTTGTTGAGGATGGTGACAGCGGTGAAGTGAAATGTGAAATGGTGGTAAGCCGTCTGGCTGAAATCCGTTTTGTTGACCCCAACACCGGCATTGTGCTTTCAACATTGAACGTACCCTATGGTAGCTCATTGTATTTCAAAGCCGGCGACACGGTGAAGAAGGGTGACATGATTGCCCGCTGGGACCCCTTCAATGCCGTAATCGTAACAGAATATGCCGGTACATTGAAGTTCCGTGATGTGATTGACGGTGTCACTTTCCACTCAGAAACCGATGATACTACAGGTCTTACCGAGAAGATCATCACCGAATCGAAGGACAAGAGCAAGGTGCCTACCTGCGACATCATCGATGAGAGTGGCGAGGTGGTAGGTACATATATCTTCCCCGTGGGAGGTCACGTTGTTGTGGAAGACGGTCAGACTGTTTCTACAGGTGCTACCTTGGTGAAGATTCCTCGTACCGTTGGTAAGGCAGGTGACATCACCGGTGGTCTTCCACGTGTGACCGAGTTGTTCGAGGCACGTAACCCGTCCAACCCTGCTGTGGTGAGCGAGATTGACGGTGAGGTGACCATGGGCAAGGTAAAGCGTGGTAACCGAGAGATTATCGTGACTTCCAAGACCGGTGAACAGCGCAAGTATCTTGTGTCGTTGTCCAAGCAGATTCTTGTTCAGGAACACGACGCTGTGCGTGCAGGTACACCGCTTTCTGACGGTGTCATCACTCCCAATGACATCTTGTCTATCAAGGGTCCCACCGCAGTACAGGAATACATCGTCAACGAGGTGCAGGACGTTTACCGTCTGCAGGGTGTGAAGATTAACGACAAGCACTTTGAAATCATTGTTCGTCAGATGATGCGCAAGGTACAGATCAACGATCCAGGCGACACTACATTCCTTGAGCAAGAGATTGTCGATAAACTCGACTTTGCAGAAGAGAACGACCGCATCTGGGGCAAGAAGGTGGTAGTGGATGCTGGAGACAGCGAAACCTTGAAGAAAGGACAGATCATTTCCGCCCGCAAGTTGCGTGACGAGAACTCTACACTGAAGCGCCGCGACTTGAGAACCGTTCAGGTGCGTGATGCCGTTCCTGCCACATCTACCCAGATTTTGCAGGGTATCACAAGGGCTGCCCTCCAGACCAAGAGCTTCATGTCTGCAGCATCTTTCCAGGAAACCACCAAGGTACTCAACGAGGCTGCCATCCGTGGCAAGGTAGATACCCTCGATGGTATGAAAGAGAATGTTATCTGCGGTCACTTGATACCTGCTGGTACTGGTTTGCGTGAGTTTGAAAAGATTGTCGTTGGTTCGCGCGAAGATTACGACCGTATGCAGGCCAATCGTAAGAATGTGATTGACTACAGCGACAAGCAAGCCGAAGAAGTAAAGGCAGAATAATAAACCATTGAATATCATCAAAAGAAAGCCCCGCCAATCTGTTTGTGCGGGGCTTTCTTTTGCCTGTTTATAGCAACAAGACAATCTTACCTCTGCCAAAGTTTTTTTGGGGACGATTCGCTTCTTGTGGTAAGAAACGTTTTTCCCCATTTCTTGTTTTCACGTCTTCAAATCCCTGCAGACCACTCTTTCTTTAAAAAAAGGAAAATATGAACACTTGCACTCGATATGTGAATAATGGTGTTTGTAAATAAAACCGTAACTTTGCACCCGGATTAAGAAATATACATAATGAAGAAAGTTTTATTGATGTTTGCCTTGACGGTAGTGGTATGCTCTGTCATGGCGCAGGAAGTGCTGAGCCTTGGCCAATGTATAAGGATAGGCTTGGACAACAACCTCTCGCTGAAATCTACCCAAAATGATGTGGAAAAAGGACAGTTGAACATCAGCGAGAACAGGGCACGTCTGTTGCCCCAAATCAATGCTGTTGCAGGTTTTAACGACAATTTCAACCCTCCCGTTTCAGTTACCGATGGCAGGGCATACGGCAAAGCCTACAATGTGACCAAGACGCTGCAGTACAATGCCTCAGCAGGCTTGCAGTTGCAGATGCCCCTCTACAGCCAGACGGCCCTCACCGCCGTGGAAATTGCCAAGACGCTCAGTTGCCTTAACCAGCTGTCGTACGAGAAGGCGCGCGAGGATGTGATGATGCAGATCTCAAAGATGTATTATCTGGCACAGAACACCACGGAACAGATAGGACTCATCAAGGAAAACATCCGACGATTTGAAGAGTTGAGGGAAATTACACATGCCTTTCATGACAACGGTATGGCTCTTGAGGTTGACCTCAAGCGCATCAACGTGCGACTGGAAAATATGGATGTGCAGTTGGCCAATGCCCAAGCTATGCTCAGTGAACAGTATAACATGTTGAAATTCGTCATGGACTATCCGGCCGACAAACAGTTTGTTGTGGAACAGAAGGCGGTGGAAGATTTTAAACCGGCTGTAATGTCGGGCTTGAACACCGAACTCTACGAGCTGCAGTTGATGCGTACCCAAGAGACATTGGCCGACCAACAAGTGAAACTGGCCAAAGACGGATATCTGCCTACCGTTGCGCTTACAGGCAACTGGAATTTCACCGCCTATACCGACAAGTTTTCCAACTGGTTCCACTCTGGCGAGTCAAACCATTGGTACAACTCCAATGGTCTTGGCATATCCCTGCGTGTGCCAATATTTGACGGTTTCGAGAAACGTTCAAAGATACGCAAGGCAAAGATTGATGCTGAAAATGCAAGGATTGCATACGCCAATACGCTGAAGAACATGCAAACACAATATGCCAATGCCGTGAACGACCAGATGAACAACGGACGCAACTTTGAGAAACAAACCGTGAACTACCGTTTGGCAGAAGATATATATAAGGTGACCACCGACCGCTATCGTGAAGGCATTGTGTCGATGGTGGAAGTGCTGCAGGACGAGATGAGCATGAGCGACGCCCAGAACACCTACCTCACAGCACATTACAACTATCAGGTGTCTAACCTCACCCTGCTCAAACTCACAGGTAATTTGGAGACATTGATGAACGAATAGTTTTTGGAAAAACAACAGATAAAAACAAGATACGGTCAAGATAAAAACGGAATAAAAATGGAAAATAATACAGAAAATAAGCAGGTGGCCAATCAAAGCCATGAAAAGACAGCTAAGCAGCTGAAGAAACAGAAAGTGCGTCAGACAATCGTCAGTCTCATCGGTATAGCCCTCATCCTGTGGGGAGTGGTCAAGGTGGTGCTGCTCTTTATCGACTATTCTTCAAATGAAACCAGCAACGATGCACAGGTTGAACAATACATCTCGCCGGTAAACCTCAGGGCCTCGGGATATATCAAGAAAATTTGTTTCCAGGAGCACCAGAGTGTGAAGAAAGGTGACACATTGCTGATACTCGACGACCGCGAATACCGCATCCGTGTGATGGAGGCCGAGGCCGCCTTGAAGGATGCCATGGCTGGTGCCAATGTGATCAATGCCACATTGAACACCACCGAGACATCGGCCACCGTATATGATGCGTCGATTGCCGAGATTGAAGTGCGCCTGCAGAAACTGGCCAAGGACCGCCAGCGGTATCAGAACCTGGTGGAGCGCAATGCTGCCACGCCCATACAGTTGGAGCAGATTGAGACGGAATACAAAGCCACCAAGAAAAAGCTTGATGCCGTACTGAAACAGAAGAAGGCCGCTCTTTCGGGAGTCAACGAGGTGCAGACGCGCAAGGGCAATACCGAGGCGGCCATCGAGCGTGCGCAGGCAGCTCTGGCCATGGCCAAGCTCAATCTTTCGTATTGTGTAGTCACCGCTCCATGCGACGGCAAGTTGGGCCGACGTGCCCTGGAAGAGGGACAGATGGTAAATGCCGGACAGACCGTGACCAACATCCTGCCCGACACACAGAAGTGGGTCATTGCCAACTATAAGGAAACCCAGGTGGAAAACCTGCATGTGGGACAGACTGTGCGCATCACCGTCGATGCAGTCAGCGACAAAGAGTTTACCGGCAAGATTACAGCCATCTCAGGTGCCACAGGGTCTAAATACTCGTTGGTTCCTACCGACAATTCAGCAGGCAACTTCGTGAAAATACAGCAGCGTGTGCCTGTGCGCATCGACTTCACCAATCTGTCAAAGGCCGACAACGAGCGACTGGCAGCAGGTATGATGGTTGTTGTGAAAGCCGAAATCAAGTAATGTTGGGTCAATTCAGGAATAATGGATAATACGTTGAACAAGAATTTTCCGTTCTACGATTGGGTGCCCAAGCCCCTTGGAATCATTTTCCTTATCCTCCTTTTCATACCTATAATGACTGTCAGCGGAGTGTATTCTGCCAACAGTGTGGAAATGGTCGGGGGGCTTGGCATCCTGTCGGAACATATATCTTTTGTGGGATTTGTCACCTCTGTGGGCATGGCGGCGTTCTCGCCGTTTTTCTACAGTCTGGTGTGTGTGAGGCGAGAGAAGATGATGTGCATGTCGGGCTTCTGCCTTCTGGCTGTGCTCAGCTATGTCTGTGCCCGCACCGAGAGTGTATTCATTCTCGCCCTTTGCAGTTTGGTGATGGGCTTTGTTCGTCAGGCGTTGCTGATGGTCAACCTGTTCACACTCATCAAATATGCCTTTGGCATAGAGGCCACCATCAACACATCTCCGGGCAACGAGCCTGTCGATGAAGCAGGTTGGGACAAGTTGGATGTGGAGAAAACCACCAGTATGCCCACCATCTACTTTTTCTTCATGCTTCTCGGACAGTTGGGCACCTGGCTCACCGCCTGGTTTGCCTATAACTACGAGTGGCAATATGTCTATTATGTGATGATGGCCGCCATGCTTGTGGCCGTGCTTGTCATCCTTGTCACCATGCCCGACCAGCCCTATACCACCGGTAGGTTGCCGCTGTCGTTCTCCAAGTTTGGCAATGTGGTGGTATTCTCGCTGATGTGCTGCTCGTTCATATATATTATGGTATATGGCAAGGTGCTCGACTGGTACGACAGCCAGAGCATACGCCTTGCCACCTTCCTTTGCGTGGTTTCGACCCTGCTCTTCGTCTATCTTGAAAAGACACGCCGCTCTCCCTACTTCCTGCTGGAGGCTTTCAAGAGCCGTAGCATCAGGGGTGGCATACTGTTGTTCATGGGGTTGATGATACTCAATTCCAGCCAGATGTTTGTCAATGTGTTTGTGGGTGTGGGCATGAAGGTAGACAACCTGCATAACGCCATGTTGGGCAACTGGGTGCTGGTGGGCTATTTTGCAGGACTTGTGATGGCGGTGTTCAGCAGTGCCAAGAAGATACATTTCAAGTGGCTATTTGCCATCGGGTTCATCTTCATCGGTCTGGCATCGCTGTTCATGTATTTCGAGGTACAGACCGACGGTCTTTACGAGCGCATGAAATGGCCTGTCATCATCCGTGCCACAGGCATGATGCTGCTCTATTCGGTTACGGCGGTGTATGCCAACCAGCGTATGCCCTACCGTCTGTTGTCCACATGGGTGTGCATCATGCTCACCGTGCGCATGATAGTGGCTCCCGGCATAGGGTCGGCACTGTATTCCAATGTGCTGCAAAACCGTCAGCAATACTACATCACCCGTTATGCCCATGGTTACGATCCCATGAATCCTGAGGTGGCCGCCCAGTATGAGCAGACGGTAAGGGGAATGAAGATGCAGGGCAAGAGCGATTATGAGGCGCACAACATGGCGGCCATGTCGCTCAAGGGCAAGGTGCAAGTGCAGGCCACCCTCTCGGCTGTCAAGGAGATGGCAGGGTGGACAGTCTATGGCTGCATGATATGTGCAGGCATCGTGCTTGCTGTGCCATGGCCCAAGCGCAGACTTTCCGGGCCGGAGGCCTACAAACCGTCGGAGCGCAGAAAACTGTTGTGACGATTGCTTCGGCCACATGATTTCAACGTGCCAGAGATGGAGCCATATTTCTTAATCTGCCTTTCGGTGGAAAGGCTATAACACAATAATCCGTCTTTGGCACGTTTTTTCTTCTTTCATTTCATGATTTCCTGTTTTTTTCCTAATTTAGCGGCGGGAAATTGTATTTATTATGAATAGTGGTCTTGAAATCTGTAGTCAAGTATCGCTCGAGCAGTCATTGTGCGAGCGTAGAGATATATGCAGTTCGGCAGGTTGCTTAGACACATTCCCTGCCCCTTTGCATAATATGTTCTTCATGGAATATATCGGGTTGATTGTCTGCGAACGTGGTTCTTTCAGTTTCTTTTCGGCAGGAAGGGAGGAAACGGCGCATGAGGGGCAGACGGTGTTCTTGCCCGAGAATGTGTATTTCAGGGTGCTGGATGAATCGCCCGACCTGTGCGTGCGCCTGCTCTTCTATAAGGTTGACCCCATACGTGAGATTTTGGGCAATTCGGTTCAGGTGATGCGTCTGTATGCCTCGCTCAATGTCAACAAGACTGAGGTATGGACCACCGGCGAGGAGCAGGATATCGTCCATTATATGGCGTTGTTGGCTCGCTATAATTCCGTTACTGGCAATGAGTTCGACAAGAACGAGCGCAAACTGCTGTTGCTGTCGCTCACCTATAGGCTTTGTTCCATCTATTCAGTCCGTTTGTCACAGCAGAGTGGTATGGTAGGCAGGAAGAAAGACATATTTCTCGACCTCATCCATCTTGTCAGCAAGCATTATGCCGAGCACAGGGATGTGGCGTTTTATGCCGACCAGCTATGCTTGTCGCCCAAGTATCTGTCGGTGCTGGTCAAGTCGGTATGTGGCTATACCGTACAGCAACTGGTGTTCAAGGCCATCGTCCGCCATTGCATCTTCATGCTGCACAACACCAACAAGACAGTGAAGGAGATTTCCGATTATCACCATTTCCCCAACATCTCTGCTTTCGGCACCTTTTTCAAGAAGCACACTGGACTGTCGCCCCGCCATTTCCGCAGACAGCAATAAGATGAAGCACAGGCATGCGACAAAACAAAACCGGTCGGCACAACCTGTAATATTGAATATGGTCGGTTTTTGACAAGATGTGAGGTAGATGTCGTCTCCTTTTTGTATTTTTGCAGCATGAAGATAATAGTCGCTGTAGATTCGTTTAAGGGATGCCTCACTTCTGCACAGGCCGGGCATGCCGTTGAGGAGGCATTGCGCCGTTGTTGTCGTGATGCCGAAATCATTACCTGTGTTGTTTCAGATGGGGGTGATGGTATGCTTGAGGCCTTTGCTTCGGCATACGGTGCAGAACTTTGCGAGGTTGCCGCCCACGATCCCTTGATGCGCCCCATTGTGGCTCATTATGGTATCACTTCGCAGGGCGTGGCGATTATCGAGAGTGCCCAGGCTTGTGGACTTTCCCTGATGTCGGTAGAGGAACGCGCACCCCTTCGTGCCACCACCTATGGGGTGGGCGAGATGGTGGCCGATGCCGTTCGTCAAGGATGTCGTTCGTTTATTGTGGGGCTTGGCGGCAGCGGCACGAGCGATGCCGGCATGGGCATGTTGAAGGCCATTGTCGATGCGTTTGCCCCTGCAGGTGGTCATATTGATGAGGTTCTGTCAGGGCAGATGTCCGGTTGCTCCTTTACCTTGGCATGCGATGTGGATAATCCCCTGTGCGGTCCACGAGGTGCAGCCGAGGTGTATGGCCCCCAGAAAGGAGCCAGTAGGGCAGAAGTGCTTGCTCTCGACCGCAGGGCAGGGCAGTTTGCCCGTATGTCGGCAGCCCATTTTGGTCACGACTGCTCCTCTCATCCTGGTGCCGGTGCGGCAGGCGGTTTGGGATATGCCTTCATGCAATATTTTCATGCGCGCAGATGTTCAGGTGCCGACTTGCTGCTTGAGTCCTTGGATATGCGTGGCATGATGCAGGGTGCAGATGTGGTGATAACGGGCGAGGGGAGTGCTGACCGTCAGACGCTGATGGGCAAGATGCCCAGTAGGGTGTTGGCGTATGCCGCCTCATGTGGAGTTCCCGTATGGCTTTTGGCTGGTAGGCTGAGCGATGTCGGTCAGTTGTCACAGGCCGGTTTTGCCCGTTTGGCTCAAGTTGCCCCTGATGGATGCAACCTTGCCGAGGCCATGCAGGCAGAAGTGGCAATGGCCAATATCCAGAGAACGGTCAAGGAGTGGTTTGCCTGATGGTGTGCTTTTTGTATGTTTGTCTGTTGATTCAGTAAGTATTTTTACGATACCTTCTATGGTTTCTGCCTATAAAAGAATGATGTGCCTATTGAATCAGGTAATATGGCTTCGTTGGCTGAGGGATTAATAATCCCTCGTCGTATGGATTAATAATCCC